>JAFAVH010000245.1 GCA_019242655.1 Methylobacteriaceae bacterium | reverse complement strand
ATTCATCGCGAATCGGCATCCGCAACGTCACGCAAGCTGCAATGGCCGCGGGGTTTGTCCGCGCTTCTCGCGAGTTACGCGCTCTTCGGTTTCGGCTACGTGATCACCGCGACGTTCCTTGTCGTGATCGTGCGCGAAAGTGCGACGCTACGGCCGCTCGAACCCGCCATCTGGACGATCGTCGGCCTCGCCGGCATTCCCTCCGTCTGGATGTGGACGCTTCTTGCCAGCCGCATCGGATTGTTCGCGGCTTATGCCGTCGCCTGCGTCACCGAGGCGATCGGTGTCGCCGCAAGCGTGATTGCGACCAGCATCCCAATCGTGATCCTGGCGGCGATTCTGCTTGGCGGCACGTTCATGGCGATCACGTCTCTTGGACTTGCCGGCGCGCGGCGGATGGCGTTGTCCGATCCCGTGCGTGTGCTGGCTTTGTTGACCGCAGGTTTCGGTCTCGGCCAGATCATCGGGCCGGCATTTGCAGGCTATCTGCGCGAGAGCACCGGCAGCTATATCTTGCCGTCGCTGGTCGCGGCCGCGGCGCTCGTGATCGCGGCGGCATTGTCGGCGCCGCTCAATCGGATGCGAAGCTCTGCATCCTGAGGGAGGTGCTACGCCGCTGCTTCCATCGCAGCGCCGACGAGCTTACGCGTGTCGGCTGCACTGATCGGATGACCGAAGGCATAGCCTTGCGCAAACTCGCAGCCGAGCTGGTAGAGCTCGATTGCATCCGACTCCGTCTCGGCTCCTTCAGCCACCACTTCCATATGTAGATCGTGCGCAAGCGCAACGATCGAACGCAACAAGACGGGCCGTGTGCCGTTGCCGTTCACGTGCACGAATGAGCGATCGATCTTGATCGTGTCGAAGGGAAAGCGCTGCAGATAAGACAGCGACGAATAGCCGGTGCCGAAATCGTCAAGCGACAGACCGGCGCCGAGATCGCGAATGCGCGCCAGCATCTGCGCCGCATATTCGGGATTCTCCATCACCAGGCTTTCGGTGAGTTCGAGCTTCAAGGTGCCGCGCCGAACGTTGGAGCGCGTCAAAACGCTGCGCACGTCTTGAAGGAGATCGTGCCGCAAAAGCTGACGCGATGACACGTTGACGCTGGCAAAGATCGGCGGCGACACGTCGAGCGCCTTCTGCCAAGCGGCAAGCTCCCGCGCTGTGCGCTCCAGCGCGAAGACACCGAGCTCGATGATCTGCCCGGTTTCCTCCGCGATCGGGATGAATTCCGACGGTCCAAGCCTGCCAAGACGCGGATGATCCCAGCGCAACAATGCCTCGAAGCCGGCGACGGTGCGGTCTTCCAGCCGCACGATGGGCTGGAAAAACGTCTTGATCTCGCCGCGGCCGAGCGCGCGCTTCAAGTCTGCTTCAAGCGTCAGCCGGTCGGAGCGCTGCGCACGCATCGTGTGACGGAACACCTCGATGCGATTGCCGCCGCCCTTCTTGCATTGGCGCATCGCGATTTCGGCGTCTTTGAACAGGTCCTCCGGCTTGCCGTGCAATTTCGGATCGAACAGCGCGATGCCGATCGAGGCGGACAGCGCCACCTCGCGCTCGCCGAATGTCACCGGCGTCGATAGCGAGCGGCGCAGCGCCTCGGCGAGCTTGATCACGTAATCGGATTGCGAATCGGAGACGAGGATGATCGCGAACGTGTCGGCCGAGACGCGGCCCAACGTGTCCTGCGGCTGCAGGAGACGCATGATTCGCCGTGCGACTGTGAGCAGGATGGAATCGCCGGCGGAAAGGCCGATCGATTCGTTGATTCGTTTGAACCGATCGATGTCGATCGAGATCACGGTCGGCCGGATGCGCTGATCGACCAACGCGAGCTTCAGCGCCGCGTCGAGGCGGTCGAAGAGCAATTCGCGATTGGGTAATCCGGTGAGATTGTCGTGCACGGCGTCATGCAGGAGCCGCTCCTGCGCGGTTCGCTCCTCCGTGACGTCGACGAGCGTGCCGACGACGCGCATGACCTCGCCATCCGCACCGACCACCGGCCGCGCGCGCATGCGAAACCAGGTGTAATGGCCGTCGGCGCCGCGCAGACGAAATTCCTGATTGATACGTCCGCGGCGCTGCTCGAGCACCGCGTCCAACGCGGCGCCGTAGGAATCGCGCTCGAAAGGATGGATGAGCTCGAGCCAGGCCGATGCCGGCCCTTCCAGTTCGCCGCGCCGCAAACCGAGCTGCGCTTCAATTTCCGGGCTGACAAAAATACGGTCGCCCGGCACGTCCCAATCGAAAATCACGTCGTTCGCGCCGGTAAGCGCTAGCGCTTTACGCTCCATGTCGGAAATCGCGCCGTGCACAAGGCCGCTGCCTGCAAACGCGTTTTGCATAACGGTGAAGCCGATCAACATAACGATCAGCACGAGGCCGCCGATGAGCGCCGGCGAGACCAGATCGTTCGTCAGCGTGCCGGAGACGGTAAAGGCAGCCGCGCACATCCAGGCGAGCAGCAGAAACCATGTCGGGATCAGCATGACCGCGCGGTCATAGCCGTGCGTCGTCAGGTAAAGAACCAGCAGGAAGCCGACGCCCGCAATTGTCGCAAGCGAAATGCGGGCGACACCGGCGGCGACGGCAGGATCGTAAATCGCCAGCCCGACGAGTGCGACAAGAAAGGCGAGCCAGCCAAATGCAATATGCGAGGCGCGCACATGCCAGCGGCTGAGATTGAGATAGGCGAACAGAAACACGAGTAATGTTGCGGCAAGCACCGCTTCCGCGCTCGCGCGCCAGACGCGATCAGCCTGACCCTCGACACCGAAAATCTTGTTCCAGAAACCGAAGTCGATGCAGACATAAGCGAGCACCGCCCAGGCGAGCGCCGCGGCTGCAGGAAAAATGACCGCACCTTTGATGACGAAGACGATCGTCAGGAACAACGCCAGCAAGCCGGCAATGCCGATGACGATGCCTTTATAGAGGGTGAGACTTGTCAGCTTGTCTTTGTAGGCGTCGGGCTCCCACAGCACGATCTGCGGCAAGTTCGGCGTGCGCAATTCGCCGACATAAGTAACGGTGGTGCCGGGATCGAGCGTCAGACGGAAGACGTCGGCATCGGGACTATCGACGCGCTCGGGCGGAGAACCCTGGCTTGCCGTAATCGCCGATAGCCGTATTGCACCAAGGTCGGGCCAGATAATTCCAGAGCCGACGAGGCGGAAATGCGGGACGACGATCAGCCGCTCGATCTGCTCGTCGGTGTCGTTCGTCAACGCGAAGACGATCCAGCTCGGGCGCGTGCCTGATTGCAACGCGCGCACTTCGATGCGGCGCACGATCCCATCGCTGCCGGGCGCCGTCGACACCTGCAGGCGATCTCCCTGCGACGAATAGCTCTCGATTGCTTGCGTAAGGTCGATCGCCGCGGCATCGAGCGGCACCCGCACAGACTCGATTGCCGCTGCCGGCGTCAGCCCTGCGAGGACGAATAAAATCGCGAGGAAATAGTACAGAGAACGCACTGAGTTCCGTTGAATGACATGGCGCAAGCGCGACCGCTTCGCTTCCAATCTTTTCGTGTCGGAACTGAGACTCGTAAAGGCTCAGCCGAAGGCGAGCAAGCGGGCCGGGATTAACCCTATGCGCAGGCTCGACATTTGACCGTCACAGGAGGCCCACCTACTAAGTCGGCCAGGCGCACCGCTACCCCATGTCCCACAACACGTTCGGCCATCTCTTTCGAGTGACGACCTTTGGCGAGAGCCACGGAGTCGCAATCGGCTGCGTTATCGACGGTTGTCCACCGGGCATTCCGATCGAGGTCGCGGAAATCCAGGCTCACCTCGACAAGCGCAAGCCCAGCCAATCGCGGTTCACGACCCAGCGCCGGGAGGCCGACGAAGTTCGCATCCTGTCGGGCGTCTTTTCCGACGACGTCAACCGGCAACAGGTGACAACCGGCACCCCAATTGCGCTCCTCATCGAGAATACCGACCAGAGATCGAAGGATTACAGCGACATCCGGGACAAGTACCGGCCCGGCCATGCCGATTTCACTTACGACGTCAAATACGGCCTTCGCGATTATCGGGGCGGGGGCCGAGCTTCAGCGCGCGAGACCGCCTGCCGCGTCGCCGCCGGAGCGATCGCCCGCAAGGTGCTGCCCGGCGTGACGATCCGTGCCGCCCTGGTGCAGATCGGGCCGCACAAGATCGACCGCGAGGGGTGGGACTGGGCGGAGATCGACCGCAATCCCTTCTTTTGTCCGGATCCGGGGAAAGTAACGTTCCTCGAGGATTATCTCGACGGCATCCGGAAATTGGGTTCCTCGGTCGGCGCGGTGGTGGAGGTGGTTGCCGAGGGCGTTCCTGCGGGCCTCGGAGCCCCCGTCTATGGCAAGCTCGACGCGGAGCTCGCCGGCGCCCTCATGTCGATCAACGCGGTAAAGGGCGTCGAGATCGGCGACGGCTTCGCCACGGCGGAACTGACGGGTGAGGTCAATGCCGACGAGATAAGGCTCGGCAATGACGGCAGACCTCTGTTTCTGTCCAACCATGCCGGCGGCATTCTCGGCGGGATTTCAACCGGCCAGCCGATCGTCGCCCGCTTCGCCGTGAAGCCCACCTCGTCCATCCTGACGCCGAGGCTGACCGTCGACCGCTACGGACGCGAGACGGATATCGTCACCAAGGGCCGTCATGACCCGTGTGTCGGCATCCGCGCCGTGCCGGTGGCGGAAGGTGTCGTTGCATGCGTACTCGCGGACCACTTTTTGCGCCATCGCGGGCAGGTAGGAGACAGCGCCGAGTGGCCGTTCGTGGACCACCGCTATGAGCTCCAAGGCGCCGAGGACCCTTAAGCGCCCCCCGCCGGCTTCAGCGCCGCCTCGATCAGCGCGACACCGTCGGGCGAATCCCATAACGCCGGACCAGCCAAGGTGCCGATTTCGCAGCCGTCGCGGCCGATCAGGATCGTAGTCGGCAATCCCACCACTTTCCCAGCCTGTTTCAGCCGGTAGAACACGTCGGCCTTCGGATCGGAGTAGAAAGACAAGGCCTTCACCCCGACCTCGTTGAGGAAGGCTTTTGGCCGTTCCAGCCGGGTCGTGTCGATATTGACCGCAACAACGGTGAAATCCGGGCTGCCAAGCTTCGCCTCGAGCCGGTCGAGGGCCGGCATTTCCTGGCGGCAGGGGACGCACCATGTCGCCCAGAGATTCAGAAGAACGACCCGGCCTTTGAAGGCGTCGAGCGTCTCCGATTGACCCTCGGGCCCGTTAAAGGCGAGGGCCGTCACCGGCCGCGGCTGCTTGGCAACCGTCAATGCAGCCACCTCGCCCGTGGCGGCGCGATCCACCGCAGCCCGTTTCACCGCATCAGCGGCGCAAACCTTCGCCTCTGCCGTTTCCTTGCCGCCGCTGCCGATCGTCACGTATAGGAGCGCCGCCACCGCGAGTCCGCAGATTCCGATTGCGGGCACGAATGCGCGGGACAAAAGACGCTTTGGCGCAGGCTTGTCGGTCGGATCGGTCATCGCTGGTCGGGAGTGTTCTCGTGAGCAACAAGATGTGGGGTGGACGCTTCCAAAGCGCACCCCATGCGATCATGGAGGAGATCAACGCCTCAATCGACTTCGATCGCAAGCTCGCCCTGCAGGATATTGCCGGCTCGAAGGCGCATGTCGCCATGCTTGCCGCGACCGGCATCGTCACGCGCGAGCAAGCGGATGCGATCGGCGCCGGTCTAGAGCGCATTCGCGGCGAAATCGAGAGCGGCACGTTCACGTTCTCGCGTGCGCTCGAAGACATCCATATGAACATCGAGGCGCGGCTTGCCGAGATCGCCGGCCCGGACGCGGGGCGGCTGCACACGGCGCGCTCGCGCAACGATCAGGTGGCACTCGATTTTCGGCTCTGGATACGCGACACGATCGATACGCTGGACGGCCAGATCGCCGGCTTACAGCGCGCGCTGGCAGAGAAGGCGCTTGCTCATGCGGCGGACGTCATGCCGGGCTTCACGCATTTGCAGACCGCGCAGCCCGTGACGTTCGGTCACCATCTTCTCGCTTATGTCGAGATGCTCGACCGTGACCGCGGCCGCTTGCGGGACGCGCGCGCGCGGCTGAACGAAAATCCGCTTGGATCGGCGGCGCTCGCCGGTACATCATTCCCAATCGACCGCGAGATGACGGCGCATGCGCTCGGCTTCGATCGGCCGACAGCGAATTCGCTCGACAGCGTCTCCGATCGCGACTTCGCCCTAGAGACTCTCGCCGCCGCGTCGATTTGCGCGGTACATCTCTCGCGTTTTGCCGAGGAGATCGTGTTGTGGACCTCACCGCAGTTCGGCTTCGTGACGCTGTCCGATGCGTTTACAACCGGCTCGTCGATCATGCCGCAGAAGCGCAATCCCGACGCCGCCGAACTCGTGCGCGGCAAGACCGGCCGGATTTTCGGCGCGCTGCAAGCGCTGCTCGTTGTCATGAAGGGGCTGCCGCTCGCTTATTCCAAGGATATGCAGGAGGATAAGGAAGGCACGTTCGACGCGCTGCAATCGCTGTCGCTTTGCCTCGCTGCAATGACGGGAATGGTACGCGATCTCAAACTGGACGCCGGACGGATGCGTGAAGCGGCCGGTGCGAGCTACGCCACCGCAACAGACCTTGCCGATTGGCTGGTGCGGCGGCTCGGACTGCCGTTCCGCGAGGCGCATCACGCGACGGGCCGCCTGGTTGCCGCGGCGGCGGCGCGCCAGGTTGCACTCGATCAACTGTCGCTTGCCGACATGCAGGCGGTCGAGCCGCGCATCGGCGAGGAGGTGTTCACGGTGCTCGGCGTCGAGCAATCGGCTGCGAGCCGTACCAGTTACGGCGGCACGGCTCCCGCAAATGTCCGTGAGCAAGCCCAGCGGTGGGTCGATCGCCTGGGACCGGCCGGGACATCCGCGTGAAACCAGCGCGTTTCGACTACGAGCGGCCACGCGAAATCGGCGCAGCTTTGGCGCTGGTCGGCAGTGAGAACGTCACCGCAAAAGTTCTCGCCGGCGGCCAATCGCTCGGGCCTTTGCTCAACATGCGGCTCGTGCAGCCCGATGTCGTCGTCGATATCACCGGCATTGCGGACATGATCCGAGTCGAGGAGAGCGCCGATCATCTGGTGCTCGGCGCCTGCATCACGCATGCCGATATCGAAGACGGGCGCGTGCCTGACGTGACCAACGGAGCGATGCGCGCCGTTGCCGCGGGCATTGCTTACCGCGCCGTGCGCAATCGCGGCACGATCGGCGGCAGCCTGACCAGCGCCGACCCCTCGGCCGATTGGGTCTCGGCGCTTGCGGCGCTTGGCGCCGAGGTGGTGCTGCGCGGCCGCAGCGGGATGCGGACGCTGCCCGTCGAGGATTACGTCATCGGCGCGCTCGAGACGTCGCTTGGTCCGGGTGAGCTTCTCGAGGCCGTTCGCATTCCCCGCCTGTCGAAGACGGCGCGCTGGGCCTACGTCAAGAAATGCCGCAAGACCGGCGAGTTCTCGCATGCAATCGGCGCGGTTCTGATTGATCGAGAGCGCAATGTCCGGCGCGCGGTGATCGGCGCAACGGAATCGCGGCCGATCGTGCTGACGGATGCGCGTGAGGCGCTCGGCGAGGCAGACGCGGAAAAATTCGACGAAGCAATCGCCGACCGCGTTCTGACCGAGGCGGGAATGTCCGATCCGCTTGATCGGCAGATTCACGTCGTCACGTTGCGGCGCGCCGCCATGCAGGCGCGTCAATGAGCGAAATCGCGTTGACTGTGAACGGCAAGGCCGTCACCGGCTCGGTCGAGCCGCGCACGCATCTTGCCGATTTCATCCGCGAGAAATTGGACCTGACGGGCACGCATCTCGGCTGCGAGCATGGCGTCTGCGGCGCCTGCACCGTGCTCGTCGATGGCGTGCCGGCGCGCTCCTGCATCACCTACGCGCTTGCCTGCGAAGGCGCCGAAGTGACGACGATCGAAGGCCTCGATGATGACGAGATCGCGCGCGAGCTGCGCGCTGCCTTCACGCGCGAGCACGCGCTGCAATGCGGCTATTGCACGCCCGGAATGCTGGTGACGGCGCGCGACATCGTCCGCCGGCTGCCCGAGGCCGATGAGGGTCGCATCCGGCTGGAGCTTGCCGGCAATCTCTGCCGCTGCACCGGCTACAACGGCATCGTCAGCGCCATCCAGCGCGTGCTCCGCGAGCGCCCGGACGTGGCGGCATCGGTCCCGCCGCCGATCCCGGCCGCTCGCTTCGCGCAGCCCGAGCCATC
>JAFAVH010000429.1 GCA_019242655.1 Methylobacteriaceae bacterium | reverse complement strand
GAGGAGGATCGCGTATTTTCGGTTCGAGAAAATCACCGTCGTGATGTCGAGCTTCTCGCGCGCCTGCGTCCACAGCGACTGGATCGTGTACATCGCCGAGCCATCGGCTTCGAGATTGACGACGCGGCGGTGAGGAGCGCCGATCGCAGCACCTGTCGCAAGTGGCATGCCGCCGCCGATCGCACCGCCCGTCACTTGCAGGAAATCGTGCGCCGCGGCGCTTGCAAGCTCGGGATAAAACGCGCGGCCGAAACTGACGCTTTCGTCGACGACGATCGAATCTTCCGGCAACAACGCCGCCAACGATTGCGCGATCGTGCTCGGACTCACCGCGCCGGAGGCCGGCTTCGGCCTCTGCACGTTCGGCGACGGGACGGGCTTCGCGCCAAGCTCATCGGCGAGTGCGGCGAGATCGTGCGCCTGATCGCCTTCCGGCAGCGACAGAACGTGCAGCGTGGCATCATCAGGCACCGGCGTCTGCGGCTTGCCGGGATAGGCAAAGAAGATCACGGGATGCACCGCGCCGACACGCACGACGTGCTTCGCGCCTTTGTAAAGCTCCAGCGCCGGATCGATCGGATAAGGCACGCGCGTCACCGAGAAGCGTCCGGCGCCACGCTCGATGCGCTGCGAGAAATTCTCGGCGAGGACACGACAGCCGGTTGCCGCGGCAATCCGGTGCGCATCGGCAACCGCCTTCGCGCGCAACGCTTTGCCGCCGAGCAGGAGCACGGCGTCCTTCTCCTCGCGCAGCAATCGCGCGATCTCGGCGATCCGCTCTTTTGTTGCGCGCGGCGCCGGCGGCACCGGACGCGGCGCGGCGACAATGCCGCCGTCGTTCCAGCATGTGTCCGATGGCAGGATAAGTGTCGCGATATTGCCAGGTGATGTGCGCGCCGCGGCAACCGCCGCGGCCGCCGCCGCGCCGACATCGGCGGCATCTCTCGTCGTGCGCACGAAACCGGAGACGCCGCGCGCCCAGCCTTCCGTGTCGGCGGCGAGCGGCGGATCGAACGGGCGATGATAGGTCGCCTGATCGCCGACGCAATTCACCATCATCGTGCGTCCGCGCTTGCCATTGTGCAGATTGGCGAGGCCGTTGCCGAGACCGGGCCCACAATGGAGCAGCGTCGCGGCGGGCTTTTCCGCCATGCGCGCGTAACCGTCGGCAGCGCCCGTCACCACGCCTTCGAAGAGGCCAAGCACGCACTTCATGCCGGGAATGCGATCGAGCGCCGCGACGAAATGCATTTCCGACGTGCCGGGATTGGCAAAGCAGGTATCGACGCCGCAAGCGAGAAGCGTGTGCACAAGGCTTTCGGCACCGTTCATGGAGTCTCCTTGTGTAGAAGGCCGCGCGTTACAGCATCTTTTGAATGATCGCTACACTCCCGCGGCTTTGCGTGCGGCCGCCTGACCCGCGAGGAACGCGCCGCCTGCCGTCATCGCGCCTCCAAAATCTTCACCACCTGTCGCTTCGCCGGCAAAGAAAATGCGGTTCGTTACAGGCTCCGCCAGTTTGGCGCGCGCGTCCGCGTGGCCTGGCAAGCAATGCGAATAGCAGCCGAGCGAATAGGGATCGCGGTGCCAGGCATGCACGCTGCCACCTTTGAACGATTTGCGTGCGTCGCTGCCGACGACGCGTACGAACGCATCGAGCGTGGTTGCAACGGCAGCGCGGTCGCCATCCGCCGTAATGCGTCGCGCGTGATCGCCGCCGAAATTGGCGACCACGATGTCGCGGCCGAACGTCCAGCATTCGAAATCGAACGTTTCGCCCGGCGCTTCCATTTCAAAGATGTCGGAATCGGCCGGCACGTCGAAACGCGCGCCGCCGAACTTCAACCCGATCTTCGTCAGCGCGCCGGCGCCAAGCCCGGCAAGCGCGTCGCGCGTGCTCGCCGGCAGTTCGGGGATGAAGCGGATCGCGCCCGACGCGAGCACGGTCGGCGGCACGGTGACGATTGCGGCACGCGCGCGGATCGTGCCGTCATTGGTTTCAGCCGCGATGCCCTGTCCATCCCATCGGATTGCGGCGACCGGCGTCGACAGACGCACCGGCAAGCCGGCGCCATAAGCCTGGACCAGCGCGCCATAGCCGCCGGGCACGACGAGATCGTCGCCGGACCAGAGCCGCGCGTAGTCGCGCGCCGAGACGCGCTCCGGCTCCTCACCGAGCGCCATGCGCGCGAGCCCGCCCGCCGCTTCTGTGAACGCGCTCCCACGAGACGCGACCTCGTCGATGAGGGAAATGTCGGGAACGTCCGCGGCATCATCTTCGAGCAGATGCGACAACGCGGCAAAAGCTTGCCGGCGCAAGTTGCGATCGGCTTCGGGCACGGGTTTGCCGTTCGCGTAAAAGCGAAAGCCGCCGGGCAAAAAAATGTCCGGTCTCGTGACGGCACCAAGGTCCCGTGCAACGTCTGTCCAGGGATTTCGCTCGGCCCAATGAATGTAGCGCGCGCCGGCATCAAAGGGTTGGCCGAGGCTCGTATCGGTGAAGACGCGTCCCCCGATCCGGTCGCGCGCTTCGACCAGGATAAAGGTCTTGCCCAATCGCCGGCATTCGCGCGCGGCAGCAAGGCCCGCCGCACCGGCACCGACGATGAGCACATCGGCATCGCCCGCGGGGTGCGCGCAGACGACATGCGGGGCGGCAAGCGCCGCGCCGGTGCTGGCGAGGAAGGAGCGGCGCGTGATTTGCGAGCGTGAGGTCACGCGAGCCATATAGGGCGAGGCAGCCAATCGCGCCGACAGGCGTTCACGCGAAATGCTCGACACCATTGCCGCCGCCCGCCGGATCGAAACCGACGTCCCCGCTCGTCTCGACCGGCTGACCTGGTCGCGGTTCCATACGCTCGTCGTCGTCGCGCTCGGCATTACTTGGGTGCTCGACGGGCTCGAAGTCACCATCGCCGGCTCGATTGCCGGTGCGCTCGAGAAGAGCCCCGTCCTGCATTTCACCGCCGGCGATGTCGGGCTTGCCTCGAGCTGCTATCTCATCGGCGCGGTCGCCGGCGCGTTGTATTTCGGCTGGCTCACCGACCGGCTCGGACGCAAGAAGCTCTTCTTCATCACGCTCGCGCTCTATCTCACCGCCACCGCGGCGACGGCGTTTTCGTGGAATGTCTGGAGCTTCTGCTTCTTTCGCTTGCTAACCGGCGCCGGCATCGGCGGCGAATATTCCGCGATCAACTCGACCATCCAGGAACTCATCCCGGCGCGCTATCGCGGCCATACGGATCTTGCGATCAACGGCAGCTTCTGGATCGGCGCGGCCGTGGGCGCGTTTGCGTCGATCCTCCTGCTCGATCCCGCTTATTTCTCGATCGACATGGGCTGGCGGGTTGCCTTTTTCATCGGCGCGGCGCTCGGTCTCATCATCCTGTTCATGCGGATGTGGATTCCAGAGAGTCCGCGCTGGCTCGCGATCCACGGCCGCGAAGAGGAGGCCGAGCGCGACGTCGCTGGCATCGAGAAACGCATCCTCGAGGGCGGCGGCAAAATCGACGACTCGAAGCCGGTGACGAAGATGACGATCACGGCGCGCACGCATACGCCGCTCGCGCAAGTGTTCGATCAGCTCTTCCACGTGCATCGCACGCGCTCGCTTGTGGCGCTGGCGCTGATGTCAGCGCAGGCGTTCTTCTATAACGCGATCTTCTTCACCTACGCGCTGGTGCTGACGCGCTTTTACAATGTGCCGGCGAACGACGTCGGCTGGTATATTCTGCCCTTCGCCGTTGGTAATGTGCTCGGGCCGCTCATCCTCGGGCGCTTCTTCGACACGATCGGGCGCAAGATCATGATCTCGTTCACCTACATTCTTTCCGGCGTGCTGCTCGCAGCAACCGGCTGGATGTTCGATGCGGGCTTGCTTTCGGCTGCGGCGCAGACGATGTGCTGGTCGGTGATCTTCTTCTTCGCCTCCGCCGCTGCCGGCGCGGCATATCTCACCGTCAGCGAGACGTTTCCGATCGAGATCCGCGCCCTGGCGATCGCCTTCTTTTACGCGATCGGCACGGGTGTCGGCGGCGTCGCCGGGCCGATTCTTTTCGGCCATCTCATCGAGAGCGGCGCGCGCGGCAGTGTGTTCCTCGGCTATCTCCTTGGCGCCGTGTTGATGGTGATCGCCGGCATCGTCGAAGCGATCTGGGGCGTTGCCGCCGAGCGCAAGTCGCTCGAATCGGTCGCCACGCCGTTGTCCGCGGCGTAACCTGAATTCATGCGAGCCGATGCAATCGTTCTCGGCGCCGGGATGGTCGGCGTCTCCGCCGCGCTGCATCTACAGAAGCGCGGACGCGCCGTCATGCTTATCGACAAGCACGGAGCGGCGGGAGAGGAGACGAGTTACGGCAATGCCGGAATTATCGAACGCTCGACGATTTTTCCACGCGCCTTTCCGCGCGAACTT
>JAFAVH010000416.1 GCA_019242655.1 Methylobacteriaceae bacterium | reverse complement strand
AGCCCGCTCTCCGCCTGCCGGCGCAATTCGGCAGCTTCACCGGCACCCTCGCCAGCCGCGAATCGCGGCAAGATCGGATTGCGAGTCGCCGGCCGGAAACTTGCGCGCATCGCGATCTCGACGGAATGGCGTGTTGCCTCTGGCAGGTCGGCAAAGAGCGCCAGCATTTCCGCGCGCGTTTTGAAGCGATGTTCAGGCGAGAGCTGGCGCCGTTTCTGATCGCTGATCAGCGTACCTTCGGCAATGCAGAGCAGCGCATCATGCGCTTCGTGATCGGACCGTGCGGCGAAAAACGGCTCGTTCGTCGCGACGAGCGGCAGGCCTGCACGATAGGCGATATCCAGGATTTGCGCCTCAGTCGCGCGCTCGCTCTCAAGTCCATGGCGCTGCAGCTCGACATAAAGCCGGCCGTCGAAAAGCGGCGTCAACGCATCGAGGCGCGCAGTCGCGACCTGATGCCGGCCCGCGCTGCAGGCGCGATCGAGCGGACCGGTCGGGCCGCCGGTGAGCGCAATCAGCCCTTGCGTGTGACCGGTGAGACGCGGCACCGCGAGATGCGGCTGCTCGCCCGCGGTCTCGAGATAGGCGGCGGACGCTAGCTTCATGAGGTGGTGGTAGCCCATCTCGTTCTGCGCGATGAGCACGACGTTGGCCCAACCGGCGCCGCTTTCGTAATGCCGGGCTCCCATGGCGGCACCGTCGCCGAAATCGAGCGTCAGCTGCAGTCCGATGATCGGCTGGATGCCCTCTTTTGCGGCCTTTTCCGAGAATTCGAGCGCGCCGAAGAGGTTGTTGGTGTCGGTGATCGCGATCGCCGGCTGCCGGTCGGCAGCGGCGAGCTTGATCAGCTTGGCGATCCCCAGCGCCCCCTCACGTAGTGAATAGGAGGTGTGGGCGTGCAGATGCACGAAGCCGACAGAATCGATGATGCTCAAAAGGTCTCCTCGCGGAAGCCGCGAAGATAAGGGCTCAGACTCATAAGCGGAACAGGCTGAGACCGGCTGCGGGCTCTATTTACAGCACCCAACAGGCCGGATTACAGACGGACCGCGCATCTCCCGACGCGCACCGGGAGGTGCGCGGTCCAGCTTTTACGCCACCTCGAAGAGACCGGCCGCGCCCTGCCCGCCGCCGATGCACATCGTGATGACCGCGCGCTTGGCGCCGCGGCGCTTGCCTTCGATGAGCGCATGGCCGGTGAGCCGCGCGCCGGAGACGCCATAGGGATGGCCGACAGCAATGGCGCCGCCATCGACATTGAGAAGCTCGTCCGGAATCCCGAGTTTATCGCGGCAATAGATGACCTGGACTGCGAAAGCTTCGTTGAGTTCCCAGAGATCGACGTCGCCGATCTTGGTGCCAGTGCGCTCGAGCAGTTTCGGGATGGCGTAGACTGGTCCGATCCCCATCTCGTCCGGCTCGCAACCGGCGACCGCAAAGCCGCGGAAAATGCCGATCGGCTTCAGCCCTTTCTTCTCGGCGGTCTTGGCGTTCATCACCACCAATGCCGCGGCGCCGTCGGAAAACTGGCTGGCATTTCCGGCGGAGATGACGCCGCCTTCGATCGCCGGCTTGATCTTCGACACGCCTTCATAGGTCGTGTCGTGGCGGATGCCTTCGTCCGACGAGATCGTCACCTCATGGTGCGAGACGGCCTTAGTTTCTTTGTCGACGACGGCCATCGTGGTCGTCACCGGCACGATTTCCTCACGGAATTTGCCGGCTTGTTGCGCGGCGGAGGCGCGGTGCTGGCTGCGCACCCCGTATTCGTCCTGCTTCTCGCGCGAAATGTTGTAGCGTTCGGCAACCTTCTCGGCCGTGCGCAGCATCGGCCAATAGATTTCCGGCTTCTTCTTCTCCAGTGCGGGATCGCGCAGCATGTGCGTGTTCATTTCGTTCTGGACGCAGGAAATCGACTCGACGCCGCCGGCGACGAGAATGTCCGCCTCGCCTGCGATGACCCGCTGCGCGGCGAGCGCGATCGTCTGCAGGCCGGATGAGCAGAAGCGATTGACCGTCATGCCTGGCACGGTGACCGGGCATCCCGCAGCAAGCGCGATCTGCCGCGCGATGTTCATGCCGGTGGCGCCCTCGGGATTGGCGCAGCCCATGATCACGTCCTCGACCTCACCAGGATCGATCTTTGCCCGCTGTATCGCAGCCTTTACCGCGTGTGCGCCCATCGTCGCGCCGTGCGTCATGTTGAAGGCGCCACGCCAGGATTTCGCAAGCCCGGTGCGGGCGGTGGAGACGATCACGGCTTCAGTCATGCGGGCGTTTCCCTGTTTCGAGATTTCTGGTGTGAGCCACGCTTATCGCAGCACCGCCGCGAAGGCGAGCGCCGCCGCGGCGGCACGGCTATTCCCCCGGCGCGGGCCGCGGACTCGCCGTATGACCGTCTTCCTCACTGGCGATCGGCGCACGCGGTGGCGCGCCATGCGCCCGCCTGACGACCCGCCCGAAGACGCGGCTCATTCCCCCTTCGCAATCGTCCATCATCGCGAAGAAGGCAGGCACGAAAAGCAGCGACAGGACCGTCGAGACGATCAGCCCGGCAATGACCGCGATCGCCATCGGCGCGCGGAACTCGCCGCCGGCACCAAAGGCGAGCGCGCTCGGCAACATGCCGGCGACCATGGCGATCGTCGTCATGATGATGGGCCGCGCGCGTTTGCGGCCAGCATCGACAATCGCCGCCGTCCGCTCGACGCCGGCCTTGCGCGCCTCGATGATGAAGTCGACAAGCATGATCGCGTTCTTAGTGACGATGCCCATCAGCATCATGAAGCCGATAATGACGGGCATGCTGATCGACTTTCCGGTGAGCAGAAGGCCCAAAATCGCGCCGCCGACAGAAAGCGGCAAAGTAATCAAGATCGTAATCGGTTGCAGGAAGCTGCCGAATAAAAGGATGAGGACGGTGATCACCATAAGGACGCCGTCGCGCATCGCCGTAGCGAAACCCTCGAAGAGGTCCGCCATAGTCTCTGCGTCGCCAGCCTGCTTTACTGTGATGCTCGGCGGTTTGTTGCGCATGAGCGGCAACGCATCGATCGCATTTATCACGTCGCTAAGCGCGGCCGAGCCGACAAGGTCGGCTTGGATCGTCGCGGCGCGCTCGCGATCATAGCGGCTGATGCTGATCGGACCTTCGCCGAGCTGGATGTCGGCGATGGCGAGCAGCGGCACGCCAGCGCCGGTGCCGGTGCCGGTGGGGACCTTTAAGCGCTCGAGGACCTGCCGGTCGGCACGTGCACGCGGATCGAGCTGGACGCGGATCGGCACGAGGCGTCCCCCGGCATCGAACTTCGCAAGCGCCGGCCCGACATCGCCGATCGTGGCGACCCGAATGGTTTCCGACAGGCTCTCTGTTGAGACCCCCAATCGTCCGGCAATGTCGCGGTGTGGACGGATGAGCAGCTCGGGCCGGTTGAGCGTTGCTGCCGGCACGACATTGTTGATCGTCGGCAGACGGCGCATTTGGACGGCGAGGTCGGCCGCGAAATTGTCCACGCTGCCGCCGTCTGCCCCCGTGACGATCAGCGACACCGGGCGCTGGCCGTTGTCGTCGAGGAACCAGTAGCGCATGTCCGGCAGGTCGACGAGTTCGCGGCCGATCGTGAGTTCGAGATCGTGCACGGAGACGGAGCGCTCGCTTTTTGGCGCGTAGTTGATGATCAGCGCGGCCTTGCGGGTCTCCGTCGTGGCAGGCGGAATGCGGCCGCCATCGACGAAGACGCTCTGCACTTCAGGATGCGTCTTCAGTTTCCTGATGATGTTTTCGGTTGCGATCTGCGTACCGGAAAGCTGCGTTCCCGGCGGCAATTCGACTGCCAGCAGTGAGCGCGCCGTATCCTGCGGCGGCAGGAAACCTGACGGCAACAGCTTCGTGCTCGCAATCGATAGAGCGAAGAGCACGATACCCATCATGACAGTCAAATAGCGATGCTGCACCGACCAAGCGACGATCTTGGTGTACCATTCGATCAGTTGCCCGCTTTGCTTTTCCTCATCGACCCGATCTTTCATGAAATAAGCAGCGAGCATCGGCGTGATCAGCCGCGCGCAGAGCAGCGAGAACAGCACCTGCACCGATACGGTCAGGCCGAACTGCTTGAAAAACTGCCCGGCAATACTCTCCATGAAACTCGCGGGCAAAAAAATCGCGATGATCGTGGCGCTGATGGCAACAACGGCGAGGCCGATCTCGTCGGCGGCTTCGAGCGCCGCCTGATAAGCCGTCTTGCCCATTCTGATGTGTCGGACAATGTTCTCGATCTCGACGATTGCATCGTCGACAAGAATGCCGGTCGCCAGCGTAATGGCGAGCAGGCTCACGAGATTGAGCGAAAAGCCGAGCGCGTTCATCGCCCAGAACGCGGGGAATATCGACAGCGGCAGCGTAATCGCCGCGATGATTGTTGCACGCCAATCGCGCAAGAAGATCGCGACCACGATCACGGCAAGAAGAGCGCCTTCAAATAGCGTCTCCATTGCCGAATGATAGTTGCCGAGCGTATAGTCGACAGAAGAGTCGATGCGCGTCAGCTCGACATCTGGATTTGCTCGACGGATATCCGCAACAGCGTCCGCCACCGCGTCGGCAACGCTCACGTCGCTTGCCCCCTTCGCGCGCAGAACGCTGAAGGCGACGACAGGCTCGCCGTCCACCCGCGCAAAGGTGCGCGGCTCGGCCACAGTATCGGTGACAACTCCGAGATCATCGAGGCGCAGCGTCCCGCCCGCCGGCAATGTGATAACCGTGCCGGACAGCGCCTCAAGCGTCTTGGCGCCGGCAAGCGTGCGGATCGCCTCGTCGCCACCGCCTATCTCGGCGCGGCCGCCGGCGAGATCGATATTCGTCCCGCGCAGCCGGCGGCTGACATCAATGGCCGTTAAGCCGACCGCCTGTACGCGGTCGGGATCGAGCGATACCAGGATTTCACGATCGACGCCGCCGATGCGCTCGACGCGTCCGACGCCGCGAATGCCTTGCAAACGCCGCTTCACAATTTCGTCGACGAAGTAAGACAGCTGCTCCGGCGTCTTCCCCGGCGAAATCGCGGCATAGGTGACAATGCCGAGACCGACGACATCGACGCGCTGGATCAATGGCTCATCGATGTTCCGCGGCAGCTTCGCACGCACGCGCGTGACTGCATCCTTCACATCGTTAAGTGCGCGATCGGTATTTGTCTCGAGCCGGAAGTCGATCGTCGTGACTGAAAGGCCGTCGGTGATCGAAGACCTTATATGACGCATGCCCTCGACGCCAGAGACCGCATCCTCGATCGACTTCGTCACCTGCGCTTCGAGCTCTCCCGGTGCCGCGCCGAATTGCGAGATCGTAACGGAAATGACCGGCACATCGACATTCGGCAAGCGGCTGACGGGCAGCTTCGTAAACGAGAGAGCCCCTAAAAGCACGGTGACGATTGCAAACAGGATTGCCGGAAGCGGCCGACGAATCGACCAAGCTGAGATATTCAGCCTCATCTCGAACTCGTCTTACCGAATTCGTCGGCAAAGCTTGCTTTTACCTTGTCGCCGTCATGCAGAGATGTTCCGGCAACGGCGACAACAAGATCGCCTTCCTTCACGCCGTCTTCTATTTCAGCGTCTTTGTCGGACGTGAGCCCGACACGCACATTGCGCGATTGTACGATTCCATCTTGCACGACCTGTATGCTCGCGCCGCCCGTGCCGTACGCCACGGCCGAACGTGGCACGGACACGCGGCAGCTACGGTCTCCACCGATGCTCGCCTTGGCGAAAGCGCCGAAGCGCGCGTTCGCCGATTGATCGACTGAAATCCGCACCCGGCCGAGCTGAGTCAATGGATTGATTTCCACCATGGCGCGGCGCACGCGGCCGGATATTTCAGCAGCGTTCCCAAGCTCAATGCGCGCCGGCTCACCGGGCTTCAACTTTGCGAGATCCGTACCCGGCACTTCGGCTTCTAGTTCAATCTGTCCGTCGACAGCAATGCGAAAGAGCGGCTCGGCGCGCGGCGATGCGATCGAGCCGACCGCAGCGGACGTCTTGATAACCGTCCCCGCGACGGGCGATTTCAAGATAACCGGCTGCGCCGTCGGCGATTGCGCTGCCGAAGCCTGCTCGCCGGTAAGGCGTGTTAGCTTCGCCAATTGTTGTCCGGCAGTGACCTTATCCCCCTCGGCGACAGACACGTCGGTTATGCGATAACCCTCGGCTTCGAAAGGAATCTGCATTTCCTGGCGTGGCACGAGATAACCACTGACGCGAACCGTATCGAAGAAGCATGCTGTGACGGCGCGCGCGACCACCACGGATACGCGACCTTGTTGATCGGCGGCCATTGCAGCCAGCGGCGCTGATATTAGAAAAAAAGCGAAACCGCGCGCGAACAGTATGAAAAACGTGCGGAGACCGACGATCATCGCGGACAACCGTCAGCTCGCGTCATCTGCGATCTGACGCACAACGTCCCCTTCGCGCAGGAAACTTCCGGCGCGCCTGACAACGACATCGCCGATGTCTAGACCTTCCCGGACCTCGATGTCCTGCCCCCCGGTCAGCCCGACTTTGACGGGTTGCGTCTCAATCTTGCCGTTGCGCACGACCTGCACCACGGTGCGTTCCGCTCCGTAGAGAATGGCAGTCAGCGGAACCGACGGCCGCCAATCATTGCCAATCAAAATGCTGGCTTTGGCGAAACTCCCGACATGCAGTTGACCATCGTTTTTGGGACCATCGTTTTTGAAGCTGATCCGCAAATGTGCAAGCTGCGACGCGGGATCAACCTCGGGTGAGATTGCACGCACGCGACCGCTCACAGTTCCCGTCCCGGGAATTTCGACCTGCGCCTCCTGATCGACGGAGAGCCGCGGTAGCATCACGGCCGGCGCTTCGATATCGGCTTCAATCTCGCCGTTGACGATGATGCGGAACATGGGCTCCGGGCGCTGTGCACGCGGCGATGGCGGCGCTTGTCCAAGCACGATGCCGGCGACCGGCGCGGTGACTTGCACCGTGCCCGTCGGTCCGGGCAGTCCCTCGGTGCGCGCAAGGCGCGCGAGAACCTGTCCCGCTGTCACTCGGTCGCCGTCCTCCACCAGGATTTGGATGACGCGCAGTCCTTCCGCGTCAGGACGAACGGGAACTTGTTCGCGCGCAACAAGGTGGCCAGTCAGCTGCAAGCTATCCGTGAAGCGGAGACGCCGCACTTTAGTGACGCTGACCGCCATGCCGAGGCCATCGGACTGTGTGTCGGCGGCTTTTGCAGGAACAGGATTCGCACAAACGGCGACGAGCACTACCGCTGCGACGTAATCCCGCGCTTGTGAACCTCTGAAAAAAACTGCCATTTCGAACCGGTTCAGGGACCGCGCGGGCAGCTCTAGAGCATTTTTGCGCACGAGGAAAATTGACCCGCGGCGGCACAGATCACGCTGTAACAATGGCTTATGCGCATCGGCGCCAGCGGCGTCGTAGCGCCGCCTGAGTTTACCTAGCCGGCGCAAGCGGAGCGAGTTGCAGGCCGCCCTCCGATTGAGTAGGCCTCGGCGCTTCTCATTCGCGGGGTCGGGCGCCGCTTGCATGCGGATTTTTGTCACCGGCGCTGCCGGCTTCATCGGCTTCCACATCTGCCGGCGACTTCTCGACGACGGCCACGTCGTCGATGGCTTTGACGGGCTGACCCCGTTCTACGACCAGGGGCTGAAGGCGGAGCGCCGCGCCCGTCTCGAAGGGCGCAACGGCTTCCGCCTTCATGTCGCAATGTTGGAAGACGAGGCAGCCCTCGCGGCGGCGCTCGCCGCAGCCAAGCCGGAGGTAGTGATCCACCTCGCCGCCCAGGCCGGCGTGCGCTACAGCCTGGAAAATCCGCGTGCCTACCTCGCATCGAACATCGTCGGCACGTTCAACCTACTCGAGGCGCTGCGGGAGGCGCCGCCGCGCCATCTCCTGATGGCGTCGACCAGTTCGCTTTACGGCGTCAGCCGGCATATTCCCTTCGTTGAACATCAACATACGGATCAGCCTCTAACTCTCTACGCAGCCTCGAAAAAGGCAACCGAGGTCATGGCCCATGCGCAGGCGCATCTGTGGTCCATTCCGACGACCGCTTTCAGGTTCTTCACGGTGTACGGCCCTTGGGGGCGGCCCGACATGGCTCCCTTGAAATTCGTCGACGCGATCGAGGCAGGCCGGCCAATCGACATCTACAATAACGGCGAAATGAGGCGGGACTTCACCTACATCGACGATCTCGTCGAGGGGATCGTGCGGTTGATCGATTGCATACCGCAGCCGGCTCCCGACGGGGCCACCGATGAGCCCGCCCTCTCCCCTGTCGCACCATTCAGGGTGGTCAATATCGGCCGCGGCGAGCCGGTAAACCTCCTCGATTTCATCGAGGAAATCGAGAGGAAGCTCGGCAAGCGTGCCGTCCGCAATTACCTGCCGATGCAGAAGGGCGACGTACCGGTCACCTTTGCCGATTGCCATCTTTTGGAACGCTTGACCGGCTACCGCCCTTCGACTGGCGTCCGGGAAGGTGTCGGCGCACTCGTTGATTGGTATAGAGCGCATGGGCCGCTTAAGCCGGCCTGAACTGTTCAGGAAGAGATTTGAACTCGTCCAAAAAAGATAAGTCGGCGCAAGCCGGCCTGCACGAAACCTTCGCGCGCGACGAAGAGGTCGAAGGCTCCTCCGATCGCGGCTTTGGTTTCGTCTTTGCAGGCTTTTTCGCGCTCGTCGCGATCGTACGCTGGTGGAAGGGCCAAGACGGCTTCGGTTGGTTCGCCGCAGCCGCTCTGGCGATGCTTCTGGTCGCGCTCATCCGGCCATCGCTGCTCGCGCCGTTCAACCGCCTTTGGACGAAGCTAGCGCTTCTGCTCTCGAAGGTGATGAACCCGGTGATCATGGCGATCCTATTTTTCCTGGTCGTCGCCCCAATCGGTCTCTTGATGCGCCTTTTCGGCAAGCGGCCGCTCGCGCTCGAGATTGATCCCGCCGCGAAAAGCTACTGGATCGAGCGCACACCGCCCGCTCCTTTGCCCGGTTCGATGAAAAATCAATTTTGAGGGGCGCCTATGTTGTCAATCTTCACAGAGCTTTGGCAGTTCATCCGCGCCCGGCGCAAATTCGTCCTCGTGCCGATCATCTTGATGATGGCCTTGCTCGGCGGCTTGTTGATTCTAACGCAAGGCTCGGCGATCGCGCCGTTCATTTACACGATCTTCTGATGTGCCAGGGTTTCCGAAGGTCGACGGAAGCCGTGGCGTGATCTCGCTCGGCATCTCTGCGTTTTACCACGACAGCGCCGCCGCGATCGTGCGCGATGGCGAGATCATTGCCGCCGCGCAGGAAGAGCGCTTTACCCGCAAACGCCACGACAGCGGCTTCCCGGCGAACGCGATCCGCTACTGTCTCGAAGAAACCGGCGTCGACCTCAACGAGGTCGATCAGATCGCGTTCTACGACAAACCGTTCCTCAAATTCGAACGCCTGCTTGAGACCTACCTCGCCTTCTCGCCGCGTGGGTTTCGCTCCTTTCGCATGGCGATCCCGTTATGGATGAAGGAAAAGCTCTTCCAGAAGAAGCTGCTCGCCGACGAACTCGCGGCCATTGCTGACGTGGATGGCCTCACCGATCGCCTCCTCTTCACCGAGCATCATCTCAGCCACGCGGCTTCGGCATTCTTCCCCTCGCCTTTCGAGCGCGCGGCAATCCTGACCATGGACGGCGTCGGCGAATGGGCAACGACCAGCCTGGCAATCGGCAACGGCCGCGACATCAATGTCGCCAAGGAGATTCATTTCCCGCATTCGATCGGCCTGCTCTACTCGGCATTCACATATTACACCGGGTTCAAAGTGAATTCCGGCGAGTACAAGGTGATGGGTCTCGCACCTTACGGCGAGCCGAAATACGCACAGCTTATCCTCGACAAGCTCGTCGACCTGAAGAGCGATGGATCGTTTCGCCTGAACCAGGATTACTTCGATTATTGCACCGGGCTGACGATGACCAACGCGGCCTTCGACGATCTCTTTGGCGCGCCCGCGCGAAGCGCGAGCGAGCGACTGACGCCGCGCCACATGGATCTCGCTGCATCCGTGCAAGCGGTGACCGAAGAGATCGTGCTGCGCCTTACTCGCGCCATCGCGGATGAGACCGGTGAGCGCAATCTGTGTCTCGCCGGCGGCGTCGCGTTGAATTGCGTCGCCAACGGCAAGGTTTTGCGCGACGGCAAGTTCGATCGCATCTGGATTCAACCGGCCGCAGGCGACGCCGGCGGCGCGCTCGGAGCGGCGCTCGCGGCGCAGCACATGCACGATTCCGTGGCGCGCACGACACATAACGTCATCGATGCGATGAAGGGCGCCTATCTCGGCCCGGCATTTTCGGATGATGAGGCCGCGTCGCGGCTCTCCGCACTGGGTGCGACTTTCACCCGCTGCGCGCCGGACGAGATGATCACGCATACCGTCGACGCGTTGACGGAGGGCAAAGCAGTCGGCTGGTTCCAGGGCCGCATGGAATTCGGGCCGCGCGCGCTCGGCGCCCGCTCGATCCTCGGCGATGCGCGATCGCCGGCGATGCAGCGCATTCTTAATCTGAAGGTCAAGTATCGCGAGAGTTTTCGCCCCTTCGCTCCGTCAGTTCTGCGCGAGGATGTGGCGGACTGGTTCGAGCTCGATGAAGACAGCCCCTATATGCTGCTCGTCGCCGACGTCGTCGAGCGGCGACGCCGTGAGATGACGACAGACGAGCAAACCCTCTTCGGCATAGACAAACTCAACGTGCAGCGCTCAGAGATTCCGGCTGTGACCCATGTGGACTACTCCGCCCGCGTTCAGACCGTGCATCGCGAAACCAATCCGGTCTATTGGCAGTTGCTCAGCGCATTCAAGGAAGCGACCGGCTGTCCCATTCTCGTCAATACGTCGTTCAACGTGCGCGGCGAGCCGATCGTCTGCACGCCCGAAGAAGCTTTCCGCTGTTTCATGGGTACCGAAATCGAGATGCTTGTCGTCGGCAATTGCGTCCTGCACAAGGAACGGCAGGATGCGATCCTGAAGAGCACGTATCACGAGTCCGTCGAGCTCGACTAAGGTCATGACCAAGGTTAAGGACATTCTCACCGCATGATCGATCTGCATTACTGGCCGACGCCGAACGGGCACAAGATCGTAATCTTCCTGGAAGAGGCCGGCATTCCGTACAAGATTCATCCAGTCAATATCGGCAAGGGCGAGCAATTTGCGCCCGACTTCCTGAAAATCGCGCCGAACAATCGCATGCCGGCCATTGTCGACATGGAGCCGAAGGGCGGCGGCGCGCCGATTTCGGTGTTCGAATCCGGCGCGATCCTGCTTTATCTCGCCGAAAAGGCTGGCAAGTTCATTCCTGGCGATCTTCGTGGCCGCACGCGCGTCCTCGAATGGCTCTTCTGGCAAATGGGCGGTCTTGGTCCGATGGCCGGCCAGAACGGACACTTCAACATCTATGCGCCTGAAAAAATCCAGTACGCGATCGACCGCTATGTAAACGAAACAAATCGGCTTTACGGCGTCCTCGACAAACAGCTTTCAAAGAATCGGTTCGTTGCCGGGGATTATTCGATCGCCGACATGGCGATCTATCCTTGGATCGTGCCTTGGAAGCGGCATTGTCAAAACCTTGACGATTTCCCCAGTCTGAAACGCTGGTTCGAGTCGATCCGCACGCGTCCTGGGGTCATTCGCGCTTATGAAGCGGGTGAGCCCTGGATACAGAGGCAGCCGATCACGGACGAGGCGCGCAAAGTCCTCTTCGGACAGACCGCATCGGGTGCGCGAGGCTGAGCCAAAATGGCCGGTACGCCAAAGTCGCCCACATTCGACGAAAGCTTTGTGCACAAGGGCAGTGACGGCTGGCTGTTTTTGATTGGCGGCTCGAATTCCGTCGGTTCGCTCTATGATCGAAGAAGCGTGCTTGCCGGCGACGACACGATGCGCAAATGGGCCGATTTGATCGAGCAACGCGCGCGCCGGCTCGAAGCGATGGGCATCCAGTATGTCCACATCAACGTTCCCGAAAAACTCACGATCTATGACGACAAGCTACCGGATCCACCAGTCGTCGACTGGCGGCTTTCACCGGCGGTGCGCTTGCGCGAGATGCTGCAGCATTCACCATACGGCCATGCATGGCTCGATCTGATCGAGCCGTTCAGGGACGCACCGAACAAAGACGATCTGTATTTCAAGACGGATTCGCATTGGAGCGGCGAAGGCTGTTACTTCGCCTATCAGCTGCTCTGTGAACGGATCGGCCTGACGCCGGAACCTGATCTTCTGACGCGCGCGCACCAATCGCTCGACGGCAAGCTCGACATGGGCAGCAAGTTCGACCCGCCGATCTATGAACGCGTGAAATTTTACGATTTTCGTATGAAAACGAAGCGCGTTTTCAGTAACGCCATCGCCCGCTATTTGGAGACGCCGGAATTCGGGGCGCAAATTCACGTCGGCACGCATGTGCGCTACTGCAACCGAACACCTGGGGCGCAGAAGAAGAAGATTCTCATCTTCGGCGATTCCTTCTCGTCGCAGCGCGGCGACGCTCTGACTGCCATGCTCGCGGAGACGGTCAGAGACGTTGAATTCGTCTGGTCGAGCAATCTCGATTGGGCCTTCATCAAACGCGTCCAGCCTGACGTCGTGGTCTACGAGCTCGTCGAGCGCTTCATGACGATTGTCGCAACCGACAAGCTCAGCATCCGCCGCACCATTGCGCGTCAATGGTGGAAAGCGCAGCGGCTGCACTTAGAAGCGAGGCGAAGGGAGCGGCAGGAAAAACGCGCCTAAGCCGCGCCTTGATGTACAGTGCACCCTCGTTTGACAGCTTTCGCCGGGAGAGGATAAAAGCGCCCTCCCGCCGTGCCCAGTATGCGGCGGAAATCCAAGCAGAATCAGCACGGCCCGCTTGGGGGATAGTTCAACGGTAGAACAGCGGACTCTGACTCCGTTAATCTTGGTTCGAATCCAGGTCCCCCAGCCAGGGAAATCAATGGCCTAGCGGGCCTTCGCCAAAAGAAATTTCCTCTGGCTACCACGGGGCTACCGACCTTAGGCCGTCAAGGCGGGGTCGAGCTCGATACCGAACGCCTCCGCAGCCCGTTCAAGATCGACGCTAGATCGCAAGAACTCGCGCACGATCTTGGCGACGGGGTGCGCCTCATAGTCTTCTCTGATAGCGCTGAGATTGTTCAGAAGTGTCAGCCACCGATCCCGTATCGGCTGCGGCAGCTTCTTATCGTCTAGGACGGGAGCGGCAGCGTCGATCGTGTCATGAAGAAGGGTGCGGGCCGATTCGGTCTCCCCCAGTTTTGCCAGCAGGGTGGCTGAGCGGAGGCGCCGGGCGGTATCGTAGATGTCGGCTTCGTGCCGCAGCAGTGCGGATCGTGTGGTATTTGTGGAAGCAGCCATTTGGAACGCTCCTGTTCCGGTGGTGAGGGACCGTCATCGATTTCGGCGATGCGGTCCCGCTAATGCGTACCACCATTGGCGTCAGGTTGCAACTTAGTCATTTTACAACTTTTCTTGTAATTCCAGAAAACATTGTAGAGCGGCCAGAGAGGTGCCTCGGCAGCGAACACGATACGGCTTCAGTCCGAACCCGCGGGACGAAAACAGTTGCGCATTTCTTCCCGGAGTTCGTTTAGAACGTTTCGATCCGCCTTTTCGTGAATGCGAAGCACCGCATGAAATAAGTTCTCGTTGCCATCTTTGTCTGTGCCGCCATCTGCCAAAACAAAGAGTAATTGTTCTGTTGCTTTAAGAGACGCTGTGATTTTTTTTCCGTTCCGTATGTCAGTGTCCTGCGACAACCGAACAGCTCGCAATTGGGCTGCGGTTGTC
>JAFAVH010000371.1 GCA_019242655.1 Methylobacteriaceae bacterium | reverse complement strand
AAGCCTGCGCCGCCGACCGCCGCCGCGCCGCATCCGCAGGCGCCAGCCGGGGGCAAGCCCACTTGCGGCTTGCCAGGGCTGCCGCCCTGTCACTGACGCCAAACAAAAACGCGGCCTCCCGGCCGCGTTTTTTCTTTGCGAGTGCGTGTTTTTGCGACTGAGAACGGCCGCTAGCGGTTCAGCCGCGCGATCAGCGCCGACGTATCCCAGCGGCTGCCGCCCATCTTCTGCACCTCGGAATAAAACTGATCGACGAGCGCCGCGGCGGGGAGATGCGCATGGTTGCGCCGCGCTTCGGCGAGGCAGATCGAGAGGTCCTTGCGCATCCAGTCGACGGCAAAGCCGAAATCGAACTTGCCGTCGAGCATGGTCTTGTAGCGGTTCTCCATCTGCCAGGATTGCGCCGCGCCTTTCGAGATGACGTCGACGACGGCGGCGCCGTCGAGACCCGCCCTTTGCGCGAAATGCAGGCCCTCGGCGAGGCCCTGCACGACGCCGGCGATGCAAATCTGGTTGACCATCTTGGTGAGCTGGCCCGCGCCCGAGGCCCCTAGCAGCCGGCACATCTTGGCGTAGGCGGCGATGATAGGCTCGGCCTTCTTGTAAACCGCGTCGTCTCCGCCGCACATGACGGTAAGCGCGCCGTTCTCCGCGCCGGCCTGGCCGCCGGACACCGGCGCATCGATGAAGGCGATGCCCTTCTTCTTGCCTTCCTCGAAAAGCTCGCGCGCGACCTCGGACGACGCCGTCGTGTGATCGACGAAAATCGCGCCGCTCTTCATGCCGGCAAAAGCGCCGTCCTTACCAAGCACGACCGAGCGCAGATCGTCATCATTGCCGACGCAGGCGAAGACGATCTCCTGGCCTTCTGCCGCTTCGCGCGGCGTCGCCTTGTGCTTGCCGCCAAATTCCTTCGCCCATTTCCCGGCTTTTTCAGCGGTGCGGTTGTAGACGGTGACCGTGTGACCGCCTTTCTTGGCGAGATGTCCGGCCATTGGGTAGCCCATTACGCCTAAGCCCAGAAACGCAACATTCATCTGTGATCATCCTTCGAGTTCGCGGCTTTGATTGTATCTGACGGCGGAGGACAGAGGACGGACGACTGAATTGTCCGTCCTCTCGCCCGTCACTCCGACTGCATATGCACCACTGTTGCGCCTTTCGGCGAGTAGTTTGGTATATCGGCGACAGCGGCTTTCCCCTCGGCCGAGCCCATGGCGGCCTGCATCGCGGCGGGGCTGTCGAACTCGCCGACGAACATGCAGAAATGCGGCGGCTCCTTGCCGTCGAGCGTCGCGGGATAGCCATAAGAATACGACTTCAGGCCGGGAATTTTCTTGACCAGCGGCACGTGCGTGTCGCGATAGTGCTTCTTGAACTGAGCGGGATCGTCAGGTTTCGGATAGAGCACGATCATCTTGTGCATTGTCGGTTTCCTCCCTCTGTGGTCGCGAGACCTTCGTCCAGCGGGCAGGACTTTTCAAGGTTGAAGCGGCGAGCCTATCATCAGCGCACCGCGCCTTACGGTGCGCAAGTATCGGATTGAAGCGTTGTGAGTGAGGAGAAGACGATGGAAGAAGTCAGGCCGTGGGCGTCCCTTCGCAAGAAAACATTGTGGCTCCTTTTCTTCGTTTTTTGCGCGCCGGCAAATCTTGCGCTCGCCGCATCGCCGTTCGATGGCTCGTGGAACCTTCTGTTCGTGACGCAATATGGGGCTTGCGACCCGACTTATAGTTTCGCCGTGCAGATCTCGAACGGCGTCGTCTTCCATCCGAACCTGCCAAGATTGCGAGGCCGCGTTGCGCGTTCGGGCGCCGTCAGCGCATCCGTCGCGGTCGAGCAGCGATATGCTGTCGGCAGCGGCAGACTATCCTCGACAAGCGGCCGTGGCACGTGGAAGGGCAGGTCGGGTTCTGCGGCGTGCGGCGGCTATTGGACGGCGCAGCGGGGGTAAGGGGGCGGGGCGAGCAGTAACCTAGTAGTGCGCCAATAAACATCGGCGCCGTCATTGCGAGCGAAGCGAAGCAATCCACAAGCAGACGTTTTCATAAACTGATTAGATACTTCTGGATTGCGGTAGCGGGTCAGTTTGAAATTGGCGGAGTGTTTCGATAGTACTCCTCCCACCCCAGGATGGGTTTAAACTGGTTGTCAAATTGATGGAATCGGCCAAGTGTCGATTGACGAAAAAGGCTACGCAACTCTTTATTCATCGAAAGAAGAAGCTGCAAATCGGTCGGCGGCAGTTTTTCTCCCGCTGTTGCCAATAGCCAAATACGTCGATTTTCATCTTCCATATGCTGCATACGAGCTGCGATTGCGGCGTTAGAATGAAGCTCAAAATCGCTTTTCAGATACTGTGATGCACCGGAAACTTGAAACAGCAATTTTTTCTGCTCATTCGCAGCTTTCTTTTTCAGCCAACCAAACATTTTAAGCCGCCTTTTTACACAAACCGCGCTTGCGCCCAACTTCAAACTGCCTCACTACTGGATTGCTTCGTCGCTTGTCGCGAAGTCGGCTACAGCCGACTTCGCATATCGCTCCTCGCAATGACGCTCCGCATCAATTCACCTCGAAATCGAAATATTTCGCTCTGATCTTGGCAAACGTGCCGTCCGCCATCACCGCGTCGATCGCTTTGCTGAACGCCTCACGCAGCACGACGTCATCCTTGCGCAAGCCGATGCCAATTCCCTCGCCGAAATAGGCCGGATCGCGCGGCGCATCGGCGATAAGCTTGCAGCACTTGCCTTCGCGGCGGTTCTTCAAAAAATCGACGACGGCGTCCTTATCGCCGAGCGCAGTGTCGATGCGATCTTCGGCAAGATCGAGAACGGCTTCTTCCAAACTGCCATAGCGCTTGATCTCGGATTTCCTGTAGGCCTCCTCGAGGAAGGCCTGTTCGGGACCGCCGTTCTCGACACCGATCGTCTTGCCCGCAAGCCCCGCAGGGCTCGTATCGCGCAAACTCGATTTCGCATTGATGATGAAGCTTGCCGGCATCCGTACATACGGCGTCGTGAACGCGATCTTCTCGCGCCGCTCGTCGGAAATCTCCAT
>JAFAVH010000350.1 GCA_019242655.1 Methylobacteriaceae bacterium | reverse complement strand
GCGGTCGACGAGGTCATGGGCGATGGACGCGAACAATCCATCCTCCATCCCTGGGAAGTCGAACTGAGCGAAACGATCAGGCTGATCCAGCAGGAAGTCGAGCGCATCCAGCCGCGGCGGGTCGTGTTCGACAGCCTCTCGGAAATGCGGTTGCTGGCACAAGATCCGTTGCGCTATCGTCGACAGGTGCTTGCTCTAAAGCAGTATTTTGCCGGACGCAGTTCAACGGTCGTGCTGGTGGACGACATGAGCTCCGGTAACGGGGAAGACGCCCATCTTCACAGCATCTGCCACGGTGTCGTCACCTTGGAACGGCTCACGCTGGAATTCGGCGCCGCCCGACGAAGGCTGCAAGTCCAGAAACTGCGCGGCGTAGACTTCATTGGCGGCTTCCACGATTTCACGATCCGGCGCGGAGGACTGGAAGTCTATCCGAGGCTGATCGCCACCGAACACGCTCCGTCTTGTGCCGGCGAGCCGATCCCGAGCGGCATCGTCGAACTCGACGCCATGCTCGACGGCGGCCCGCTGCGCGGCACCAGCACACTGCTCACCGGACCGGCCGGCACCGGAAAGACAACGATCACGCTTCAATACATCTACGCGGCGTGCGAACGCGGCGAGCGCGCCACGCTGTACGAATTCGACGAGCGGGTGAGCACCCTCCGCAAGCGCGCGGACGCTTTCCACCTCGACATCCAGCGTCACCTGGACAGCGGATCTCTGCGCATCGAGCAGGTCGATCCGGCGGAGCTTTCGCCCGGCGAGTTCACCTCGCGCGTCAGGGATCAGGTGGAACGGCGCGGCATCAAAGTCCTCATCATCGACAGTCTCAGCGGCTACATGGCGGCCATGCCGCAGGAGAAGCAGCTGATCCTGCAGCTGCACGAGTTGCTCTCGTATCTGAGCCAGAAGAGCGTCGCGACGTTCCTGGTCGATGCGCAGCCCGGCCTGCTCGGGACCACCAACACCAACGTCTTCATCTCCTACATCGCCGACGTCGTCCTCATGCTTCGCTTTTTCGAGGCGGGGGGTCGCATGCGCAAGGCGATCTCCGTCCTTAAGAACCGGGCAGGTCGGCACGAGGACACGATCCGCGAGGTTCGCATCGATTCATCGGGCATCCGCATCGGAGCGCCGCTGATCGGGTTTCGCGGCGTGATGACCGGCTCGCCGGAATATGTCGGCGGGTCCGAACCGCTGATGGAAGATCGGGGTCGCGATGCATAGGACGGCGCCCGAGGGGCACCGCGTTCTCATCTGCGCGCCGTTCGGCCGCGATGGCGAGAGCATCGCGGACGTGCTGCAAAAGCAAGGCTATCACGCCCTCGTTTACAACGACCTGGAAACATTGAGCGCGGCCCTCGATGGCGAAACAGGTGTCATCCTGCTGACCGAGGAGGCGCTCAAGCGAAACAGCGACGCTTTGAACGCGGCGTTGCAGGCGCAGCCGGACTGGTCGGACGTTCCTTCCGTCGTGCTCACCGCCCGGCGCACGCGAAAGTCGGGCGAGAGCGAAGCGGCGCGGGCCCGTGTGTTGGACTTGTTCACCAAGTCCATCGTTCTCGAGCGCCCGCTGAGCCTGAAGTCGCTGCTCAGCGCGCTCGATTCCGCGATGCGCTCGCGGCAGAAGCAGTTCGAAATGCGCGATCGGCTCGCCGAACGCGACCGGGCCCGCGAGGCGCTGGCGGAAAGCGAGACGCGGCTGCGCCTGGCCACCGAAGCCGCCGAGATCGGCTTCTGGGACCTCGATTTCGCCAGCGAAGCGTTGTTCTGGCCGCCGCGCGTCAAGGCGATGTTCGGCATCTCGCCCGATGTCGACATCACGCTCGCCGACTTCTTCTCGGCGCTTCATCCGGACGACGCGCAGGCGACCACCGAAGCCTACATGGCGGCGACCGACCCGCAGCGACGGGCCTTGTACGACGTCGAATACCGCACGGTCGGCAAGGAAGACGGCGTCATCCGGTGGGTCGCGGCCAAAGGTCGCGGCATGTTCGATAAGCAAAGATGCGTGCGCTTCGTCGGCACCGCCATCGACATTACCCGCCGCAAGGAAGCCGAGCTGGAATTGATCTCGCTCAACGAAACGCTCGAGCAGCGTGTCATCGAGCGGACCGGGCGATTGATGCAGGCCGAAGCGGCGTTGCGACAAAGCCAGAAAATGGAAGCCGTGGGGCAGCTGACGGGCGGGATCGCGCACGACTTCAACAACATGCTGACCGGCATCATGGGCGCCCTCGACATCACGCGGCGGCGCATTGCGATCGGCCGCGTCGACGGCCTCGACCGCTACATGGAGGCCGCCTCCGCGTCGGCGCAGCGGGCGGCGACGCTGATCGCGCGCTTGCTGGCCTTCTCTCGCCTTCAATCGCTCGACGCCAAGCCGCTCGACGTCGCCAAGCTGCTGCACTCGCTGCAGGACCTGCTGCGCCGGACGATCCGCGAGTCGATCGCGCTGGACATCGTCGCCCCTCCGGACCTGCCGCACGCGATCGCCGATGCCAACCAGTTGGAAAGCGCCATCCTCAACCTCGCGATCAACGCGCGTGACGCCATGCCCGACGGCGGCCAGTTGACGCTGGAAACACGGGCGGTCGATCTCGACGTGGGCTACGCGGCGACGCGGCCGGAGGTCACTCCCGGCCGTCATGTCGTCATCACCGTGACGGATACCGGCGTGGGCATGTCGCCCGATTTGGTGGAACGCGCCTTCGATCCGTTCTTCACCACGAAACCGGTCGG
>JAFAVH010000150.1 GCA_019242655.1 Methylobacteriaceae bacterium | reverse complement strand
GTATCTCGCACACCGCTTGTCCGCTCACGCCGGCGCCGCCGCGTCCAACTAACGCGGTCAGTTCATCGGCATCCACGGGCTGGGAATAGAGAAATCCCTGCAATTCGTGACAGCCAAGAGCCTGCAAGAAGCGCTGCTGGTCCTCGTTTTCAATGCCCTCGGCAGTTACCGTCAGCCCGAGCGCGCGTCCGAGATGCACGATCGAGTGCAGAATGATCGCGCTCTCACCCGTCATCTCCATCGACTGTAAGAACGATTTGTCGATCTTGATCTTGTCGAAAGCAAAACGGCGCAAATAGATCAGGCTCGAATAGCCGATGCCGAAGTCGTCGAGCGCCAGCCGGACGCCTTTGGCGCGCAGTTCGATGATTGCATTTTCCGCTTGGTCCGCGTCCTTGATGAGAACGCCTTCCGTCAGTTCCAGCTCGAGCCGCGAGGGCTCCATGCCAGTCTCCTTAAGGATGCGCTCGACAGCCGTGGGAAATGCACTGTTGCGGAACTGAATGGGCGAAACATTCACGGCCACATAAAGATTTGGCCAGCGCCGCGCGTCGGAACATGCGCGGCGCAACATCCATTCTCCGAGCGGGAGGATCAGGCCGCTATCTTCCGCGAGTCCGACGAAGCGCTCGGGAGAGATAAGGCCATGGACGGGATGACGCCACCGAACAAGCGCTTCCACGCCCACAAGCTTTTCACCGTCCGCGGATAGGATCGGTTGGTACTGTGCGATCAATTCATCACGGTCGATTGCGGCGCGCAGCTCGTCTTCGACGGTCTTGCGCATGCGCAATTCTTCGCCCATGCGCTGCTCGAAGAAGCAGAAGCGGTTCCTTCCCTCGTTCTTGGCCCGATAGAGCGCGAGGTCGGCACGCCGCATCAGCTCATTAGAATCTTGCGCATCGTGCGGATGCAGCGCGATCCCGATCGACATTGCGGCGAAGACCTTTTGGTCACCGAGGTCGAACGGCTGGGCCATTTCCTGAAGGATGCGCTTGGCGAGTTTCTCGCAATCGCGGGGGCTGCGAACCTCGGTTTGCAGAATCGCAAACTCATCGCCGCCGAGCCGTGCAATCCGGTCGCCGCCGCGCAAAATCGTGCTGACGCGCTGGGTCGACGCCTGTATCAACCGGTCCCCGGCATCGTGACCAAAGGAATCGTTGATTTCCTTGAAACGATCGAGATCGAGATAGAACAAGGCGAAGGCGGACCCGGTGCGTTGCGTTCGTCCGATTTCGGCGTCCAGATACTGATTGAACAGCGCGCGGTTGGGCAAACCGGATAGAAGATCTTGGCCGGCTAGTTGTTGCGCGCGTGCTTCGCTCTCGACCAGGACGCGCGCGACGCGGCGCGAATGATAAACGACAAGCGCAGCAAAGAGCGCCGCAAAGAAAACCAGGATCGCGGCAAACCACAGTGCCCGTTCATTGCCGGGTTGAGAGGGCGTCCATGCGAGACCGGCGAGGCTTTGGCCTTTGACGTCCGTCAGATCAATCACGGCGCGCATGCCGGGATCGGCGCCATTTGCAACCACGTCGATCGGACCCACTCCGGCTTTGCGGATCAGGCGCGACAGAAACATTCCATCCAGGGAAGCAACCCCGACCATTGCGGCGCTTGCTCGCGATGCACCGGCAGGAGGCGGCACGATTGCCACGGCGTCGATGCGATCTCCCTCCCGCACAAAGAAGCTTTCTCCCTCGCGCGTGGATGCGGGAGAAACGGACGGCACGTTCGATTCGTTCGTCAAAGAACCGCGCAGGAGCTGACGTTCGCGTTCTTGATAACGCGCCAGCACGGGCAGAAGAGCGGGCCGCAAGGCTTCGTAGCGATCGCCGCGCCACCGGTCATCCTGCAGAGCTGCGCCCGTGTTCAGGTCGACGACGAAAATGTTGTCGAAAGCTATGGGCGCGCGCAACGCGCTCTCGAATTCCGCGGCCGCGGTGCCCTCGGCGCCCGTGTCAAGGCGGGTAAGATGCGCGACTTGCGAGACAAGCGCGTTGCGTTCGACCGTGATGGCCGCCCGCAGGGCTGCTCTCTCTCGGCGCGCGGCGGCGGCGTTTTCCGCTTCGCACGACCAGATCGTGGCAAGCATCAGGACGGCGAGCGTGAGCGAGGTAAAGAGGGCGAGCGGCACGAAGCTCGGCGAGGTCAACAGACCCCCTTGCCCCCTCCAGAGCTGCCACCGCATCCACGCCCTCGCGCGCCTATACCGCCGCTCGCAGGAATACCAACGCGGAGTTAACGGGTCGTATGGGGAGCGCGGCCAATGCCCTCTAATTCCGACGCTATGTCTTAGCCACCGCAGCTCAAATCAGCCGCAGTCCTTTGAAGCTGGCATGACCCTCGCGCCCGACGATCAGGTGGTCGTGCACGGTGATCCCCAAAGGTTCGGCGACCGCCATGATGTTTTGCGTCACACGAATATCAGCGGACGAAGGCGTCGGATCGCCGGAGGGGTGATTGTGGACGAGGATGATCGCGGTGGAAGCGAGTTCGAGTGCCCGCCGAACGACCTCGCGCGGATAAACCGGCGTGTGATCGACTGTGCCGCGACCCTGCACCTCATCGGCGATCAGGCAATTTCGTTTGTCGAGGAAAAGGATGCGGAATTCTTCGCGCTCAGCCAGCGCCATCGTGGTGCGGCAATAATCGAGGACATCGCTGAATGAGGAAAGCCGTTTGCGGCTGCGCAGCGTGCCGCGCGCGAGACGCCGTGCCGCCGCCTCGATAATCTTGAGTTCGGCGATGGCAGCTTCGCCGAGCCCATCGATTTCGCGCAAACGCGGTGCTGGCGCGGCGATCACTTCGGCAAACGACCCAAACCGTGCAAGCAACGCCTTTGCGAGCGGCTTCACGTCGCGCCGGGGGATGGCGCGGAATAAGACAAGTTCGAGAATTTCGTAGTCGGCGAGGGCGTCCTCGCCTGCTTCGAGGAAGCGGGTTCGTAGCCGCTCGCGGTGTCCGGCGTAGTGAGGAACGGCAGAGTCCGAAAGGCCGTCTCTCATGTGCCGGCGGAGAGGACATAAGGCCGGTCGAGCCCTGCCGGCGACGATGTAAAGACTTCGACACCTGTTTCGGTGATTCCGACGGTGTGCTCGAATTGCGCCGAGAGGGAGCGGTCGCGCGTCACCGCGGTCCAGCCGTCCGATAAGACCTTCACGGCCGCCCGGCCAAGATTGATCATCGGCTCGATCGTGAAAAACATGCCCGGCTTGAGCAGCACGCCCTCGCCGGGTCTGCCGTAGTGCAGGATGTTCGGTTCGTCGTGGAAGAGCCGGCCGAGTCCGTGGCCACAAAAATCCCGAACGACCGAGCAGCGTTCGCTCTCGGCATAAAGCTGGATCGCAGCTCCGATATCTCCAGTCGTCCCGCCCGGCCGCGTGGCGGCGATGCCGCGCATCAAGGCCTCGTAGGTCACGTCGACCAGCCGGATCGCGCGGCGCGGCACCTCGCCAACCAGGTACATGCGGCTTGCGTCACCATGCCAGCCGTCGAGGATCAATGTTACGTCTATGTTCACGATGTCGCCGTCGCGCAGCGGCTTCGAATCCGGCGTGCCGTGGCAAACGACATGGTTGATCGACGTGCAGATCGACTTCCTGTAGCCGCGATAGTCGAGCGGCGCCGGATAGGCATGGTGCGACATCGCGAAATCGAAGATGAACTCATCGAGCGCGTCGGTGGTTATTCCGGGCTTCACCCGCTCGACCAGCGCATCGAGCGCCTGCGCCGTCAGCTGTCCGGCGCGGCGCATGCCCTCGAAAGCCTCCGGTCCGTGCAGTTTTATCTGTCCGGTCTTGCGGCCGGGCGCGAGGTGGGCATCGACGAAGGTCATGTCAGGGCGAATGTGTCGGATCGCGTGCGGGTGTCAACTATCGCAAGCAGGGGCGTATGGTTCGGGAAAGCCTACATATGGCCATTCGTATGTTCGCTCGCCACCTGCCCTCTGCCGCTCTGACTAGCCGCCCCGCGCGCAAAGATGATAAGCGGAACTTGCGCTGACAGCCGCGGGGCCGGGGACATAAGGGATGGCGGAACAAGCTGGCGTAACCGCTGCCATTCTGGTGATCGGCGACGAAATCCTCTCGGGGCGCACCAAGGACAAGAATATCGGCTATATCGCCGATTATCTCGGCGAGATCGGCATCGATCTGCGTGAAGTGCGCATCGTTCCCGATGTCGAGGACGACATTGTCGCGGCGGTGAATGCGCTGCGCCATCGCTACACCTACGTGTTCACGACCGGAGGCATCGGCCCGACGCATGACGACATCACCGCAGACGCCGTCGCCAAGGCTTTTGGCGTGCCGATTTCCGAGGACCCGCGCGCGCTGGCGCTTCTCCTCGAACGCATCAAGCCCGAAGACCTCAATGCTGCGCGCCGACGCATGGCGCGCATTCCGCAAGGCGGCGAGCTTGTGGAGAACAAAATCTCGAAAGCGCCGGGTTTCATGATCGGTAACGTCATCGTCATGGCCGGTGTGCCGGCGATCATGCAGGCAATGCTCGACGGCGTGACGCCGCGCTTGAAGACCGGAGCCAAAATGCTCGTCGAGAGTCTTGAGGCCGGCAATCTGCCGGAAGGTCTCTATGCCGCCGATCTCACCGGGATCGCCGAGCGGCACACAGGCGTGTCGATCGGCTCGTATCCCGCCTTCGTCGACGGGCGCTTCCGCAATTCGATCGTGCTGCGTTCGAAGGACGCGGCCGCACTCGGTGCCGCAATGGCCGACACGCGGGCTATGATCGAGCGGCTCGCGCGCGAGCGCAAGACGGCCTGACGCCGGCATGCGGGACCACGCGCTCAGACCAACAGCAGAAAAGCGCTTTCCGGTTTCATGGGATCAGTTTCATCGCGACACGCGTGCGCTCGCCTGGCGGCTGTCCGGTGCCGGACCTTTCGAGGTCATCGTCACGATCACACGCGGCGGCCTCGTGCCGGCGGCAATCGTCGCGCGGGAGCTTGGTATCCGCATCATCGAGACGATTTCGATCGCGAGTTACCGCGACCGCAAGCAGGGTGAGCTTGCCGTCTTGAAAGCAATTGCGGCGGAAATCCTCCAGCGTGAATCCGGCGTGCTCATCGTCGACGATCTCGTCGACACCGGCGCGACGGCGCGCGTCGTCCGCGATCTGCTGCCGCGCGCGCATTTCGCCGCGGTCTATGCCAAGCCTCAGGGACGGCCGCTGGTCGACACGTTCATCACGGAAGTGTCGCAGGACACCTGGATCGATTTCCCCTGGGATTTGGGACTGACGTTTCAGCCGCCCTTGTCGCCGGAGGGGGTGTGAGGCGGCCGAGGCGCGATCGAGCAAGACTTTCCGCGCGCGCAATGGGCGCCGACTAGCGCCCGGCACCTTTCCGGCGCTTCCGACGGACCTTGCGTGCTTGCGCACGTCTCCGTTCAACCTGCTTCTCATGAGAAGGTTCAGAACCGCGGCTCTTTGTCCTGCTTAATGCAGCTGTCTTCCCTTTTTTATCCGATGCCACTGCCATAGCTACGATAGGTGCTCGCCGGAGATGTGCAGAAAGTGCGCCGGCGACCTTCTGAGCCATCTTGAGGAATCCTGACGGCACGGGATGGAGTTCGTTCGCCCATTCGGAATCGGCAAGCGTCCCTTGTGTGTCGACCATATGTAAATTGTTTTTTGGATCGCTTGCGAGCCGCACCAGCATCGCACGAAATGCAACGAGCGCTTTGCGAGCGATCTTCCTGCCTTCGGCCGCGGGCCAATTACAGAAATCAAGCGACGGTTTGAGCCAGGGCCCCGCACAAATAGGGTGCGCACCATTCGGGATGGGAAAATCGTAGCAGTGAGTGAAGATCGGCACGCCCGGCGCCATACGATCCCTGAGAGCGATTAGATCGAGATAACAAGCCTCGACCATCCCGAGCGCTTTCTCGAAGCGATCCTGGTTCAACCCGGGCGTCTTGCCGTCGTTGAAATCCAAGAAAATGCAGAATCGCTCGCCGGCGATATCGTTGCCCCCGGCCGAAATTAGAATCGCGTCGGGTTTTCCGTTCAGCCAATTCGATTTGTCGAGAAGGACCTGGATAATTTTTTCTTGTTTCGGCAACGCCATCTCGTCTGTCGAGGCGAAGCCGTGGTGAGCCAAATTAAGAATGGTCGGCGGCATGTTGCCTATCCGGCTTAGCTGCGCGATCACATCGGTATCGATGAAGGGAAATCCGTTGCCGGTGAGAGGATAATTGAACCAGGAATCTCCTATCGCCAACATGATCAAGGGCTGATTGGCGACCGCGACGCTCAGCGTCCGCGCGCTCGCCTGAGCCGCGGCAAGCCTCACAATATTTGCTTTGTGAACCTCTATGCGCTGTTGAATGTCCTTGTCGATCTGCTCGCGTTTTTCCGCTTCTGGGAATGTGACGGGCATCGCAGTCATGTTCGGTCCCATGAAGGAGGCAACGTCAGCTGGCTTAGCATAGCTTTAGGTTACAATCTCTCATATTCTGCGCGCTATTCTGCAAGCTGTGCCCGGATCACCTCTGTGAGCCGTCCCGGCGATGTCTGCGGCGGCACAAAACCGAGATATTGTCCGTCACGCCCGACGAGATACGTCACACCGGTGTGATCAATCGTGTAGTCCTCACCCGGCCCGTTCTCTTTCCTCGCGTAATACGCCTTGTAGGCCAGCGCGACCCTGCGAATGTCCTGTGGCGCGCCGGTAAGACCGATCAGCCGCGGGTGGAATGAGGTGACGTATTCGGCAAGGCGCTCGCTCGTGTCGCGTTGCGGATCAAGCGTAATGAAGATCGGCTGCACCGCCGCGCCGGCTTCGCCCAAAGCATCCAGCGCCTGCGTGATGGTCATGAGATCGGTCGGGCATATATCAGGACAAAAGGTGTAGCCGAAATAAATCAGCATCAGCTTGCCGCGAAACTCCGTCGCTGCGCGTGCGGCCTGTGTGGTCGGTCAATGTGAAGGGGCCACCGATCGGGCCGCGGCTCCACATCAGATCGTCCATCAACTTTTCGGCCGAGGGCTGTTCCTCCGCAACAAGCGGCACGGCCGCACAGATGAGTGCCGCGAAAGCGAGGCTCACGATAAACACGCGCATGCGTGATGCGTTGTCATTGCAAGGAGCGACGTGACGAAGCAATCCACCAGCGGCGCCGCCGTTTTGGATTGCTTCGCGGCGTTCGCAATGACCGCTAGAATTCACGCCGCGAACGTGATCTTTGTTCCCGTTGTTGTCGTCAGCACCTTGCCGGGCATCTGGCGCTGCGCTTCCTGCGTGAAGTTCAGCCCGCTGCAATGCATCGGGATCAGCACATCCGGATTGAGCTTGCCGATCTCGGCAACGATTTGCGTGAGGTAGTCAGCCGGCGCCGGTCCGAGGTGGAAACCACCCATGATGGCGTGCACCTTCTCGATGCCGGAGACTTCCTGTGCCTGCCGCACGGTGTTGACGATGCCGACATGGCCGCACGAGCTGATGACGATGAGCCCTTTGTCCTTCAGATTGAAGCACGTCGCGTGCTCGTGGATGTGCTCGTCGGGCACGATCTTTCCCTCCATTTCGGCTGGCAGGTAATGTGACGTGTTGCAGCCGGCGCCGTTCTTCTGGCCGAATTCGACGAGGGTGTTCGGCAGCACCTTCTCGACGCTGCTGCGTTTGATCTTGCCTGTCGTGAAAGCCTGGCCTTCGATGACGACCGGCGTCTCGGCGAGGACGAGCTTCACGTCGTGGCGCGCGATGTCGCGGCGGTCGAGCATGCCGAAATCGGCCAATTGGCCCGGCGTTGCCGCGCGGTTGTAGCGCTTACAGAAATTGTCCTCGCCGCCGGCATATAGGGCGAGGTCGGCGGGCAGCGCTTTACGGTGCTTGTCGAGGAAACCGATGAGCCCGCCCCAATGATCGAAATGGCCATGGCTCATGATGAGCGCGTTGATTTTGCTCACGTCGACGCGCAACAGTTCCATGTTGCCGATGATTGTCTCCGGCGTCCAACCGTAATCGAGAAGCAGCGTGCGTGAGTCGGCGCCGCGCTGCGGTTCGAGGAGCAACGACAGGCCCCACTCGCTGTGCAGCGGCCGTGTCGAGACGGCGGAACGCCCGGGTTCCGTTTTGACGCCGGCGGCTTCGCCCGGCTTGAAGAAAATATCGGACGCGCTGTCGACGAGGACCCGAACAGTCAGCTTGTCGATCGTCGGCACGTCGATCGGCGCTGCGCTGGCGATCTCGACGCAGGCGAAGCCGCCTGCGGCCGACGCCGCTGCGAAAGCGGCCGAAGCCGTCAGGAAATCGCGGCGCTTCATGGGTCTGCACTCCGGGTGAAAGCCCGCGAACCATAATCGGACCGGGAGGCTTGGCCAGCCGCCGCAAAACAGGCTGTGCGGTAGACCGTAGTGGAGTGGCTATTCCTATTCCTTCAGCGCCTTCGTAAACGCCGCGATGTTGTCGCGCATCATGTCGATATAGGTTGCGGCCCCGGCGCCCGGCTTCGACAGCGCGTCTGAATAGAGCTTGTCGCCGATTTTGGCGCCGCTCTCGCGGGCGATCTGCTGCATCAAGCGATCGTCCGAGATGTTTTCGAGAAACACCGCCGGCACGTGCTGCGATTTTACCTGGCGAATGATTTTTGCAACGTCCTTCGCGGAAGGTTCCGTCTCGGTCGACACGCCCTGCGGCGCGATGAACGTCATGCCATAGGCGCGGCCGAAATAACCGAAGGCGTCATGCGTCGTAATGATCTTGCGGTTTTTCGGTGGGATCGCGGCGATCGCCGCTTTCACCTCGTCCTCGAGCTGGTCGAGCTTGCCGAGGTAGGTTTTGGCATTCATCTCGAAGTCAGCTTTGTCGGCGGGATCGGCGGCGATCAGCCCGTCGCGGATATTGCCGACATAGATTTTGGCGTTGGTGACGCTCTGCCAGGCATGCGGATCGGCCTTGCCCTTGTCCTCACCGTCGCCTTGCAGCGGGCGCACGCCCTTTGAAGCGACAATGACAGGCGCCTTCGTGCCGGAGGATTGGATGAGCCGCGCCATCCAGCCCTCGAGGCCG
>JAFAVH010000099.1 GCA_019242655.1 Methylobacteriaceae bacterium | reverse complement strand
ACTGTCCAAGAAGCCATCATTCTGCCGACGGCACCGCCGTCACCGGATGCACCGAATAAGCGCATCCCCAATCCTCAAAGGTCCCATTGCGTTAGCGCAGCCATGACTTCGGCCAGGCTCGCCTGGATGCGATGGATCGCCTGCCGCTACAGCCCCAGCAGAACTACTGCAAATTTGTCCATTTTCTGGTGCTGCCAGAGAGGATCGAACTCTCGACCTCTCCCTTACCAAGGGAGTGCTCTACCACTGAGCTACGGCAGCAGACGCAAAGGACCCTGAAACGGACCGCAAGCGCGCCGCGTTGTGCCACGCCACCCGGCCCGAGGCAAGGCGCGCCCTGCCCTCCCCATATCGACTTGCCACATCGACTTGCCGCATTGACTTGCCGCGACATGACGCGCTTCAACCCGAGGCAACACCGGAGCGGAGGCGCGCGTGCCGCAAAAACCCAGGGCCTTGTTTTTCGATGTCTTCGGCACGCTCGTCGATTGGCGCTCTGGTATCGCGCGTGAGGCGCGCGCCGTGCTTCAACCGAAACGTTTCGAACTCGATTGGGCCGCCTTCGCCGACGCGTGGCGCGGCGAATACCAGCCGGGCATGGAGGAGATACGCGCGGGCCGCCAGCCCTTTGCGCGGCTCGACGTCGTGCATCGCCGCAACCTCGAGCGCATTCTCGGCCGCTTCGGCCTCGAGCGCACGGACGAAGCGACGCGCCACGCGCTTGTTCTCGCCTGGCACAAGCTCGATGCGTGGCCGGACGTCACCGCCGGGCTCGCCAAGCTGCGTCCGCATGCGCTGCTCGCGCCGGTCTCGAACGGCAACATCTCGCTGATGGCCGATCTCGCCCGCCACAACGGCCTTTGGTGGGACGCGATTCTCGGCGCCGAAGTCGCGGGCGACTACAAGCCGAAGCCGCGCGTCTATCTGGCATCGTGCGAGGCATTCGATCTCGCACCGGATGCATGCATGATGGTTGCCGCGCACTCCTCCGATCTCGCCGCGGCGTCGGAGTGCGGCCTGCAAACCGCGCATGTGGCGCGTCCGGACGAGCACGGTCCGGGCACGGGCGAAACGTCGCCGAGCGTGCAAGTCGATGTCGCGGTCAAGGATTTGAGCGAACTCGCGCGCTGGCTTGCGGCGTGAGTTGATCCGGCGCGGCCCACAGGAATTCCGGCAATTGATGCCGGGCGAACGTGAACTGGCGTTTGACATAGGCGCGCGTGTCGCGTCTGCCGAGATGCGCCGCCTCTTCAAGGCTCATGCGCCCGTCGAGATGCGCGATAAGATGCGGCACGCCGTGCGCACGCATGACCGGCAACGCCGTGTCGAGCCGGCGTCTTCGTAAAGTGCCGACTTCACCAAGCGCGCCGGCGCCAAGCATCGCATCGAAGCGTCTGTCGATCGTCGCGTGCAACGCCGTGCGTTGCGGCGCGATGAACAGGCACAAACATTGTTGCGCGTCGATGAGCGGCTTTGCGCGTGCGCCGTGAAAAGACGAGAGCGAGCGGCCGGTTGCAGAGAAAACTTCAAGCGCACGCAAAATCCGCTGCGGATCGCTCGATCTGAGGCGCGTCGCGGTCCGCGGATCGCACGCGGCAAGACGCGCATGCAGTTCCGGCGGCGATCGTCCGGCGGCTTCTTCACGCACAGCCGCGCGAATGGCCGCGGGAACCGCAGGTATATCCGACAAGCCATGAAGCAGCGCTTTGAAATAGAGTCCGGTGCCGCCGACAAAGATCGGGATGTGGCCGGCTCCGCGTGCCTGCGCGAGCGCTTCGCCCGCGGCGGCAAGATATTCCCCGACCGAGAAATTCGTCGCGCCATCGACGACGCCAAACAGAAGATGCGGAACGCGCTTTTCATCCTCCGGCGTCGGACGCGCCGTGAGGACGCGAAGATCGCGATAGACCTGCATCGAATCGGCGTTGATGATCGCGCCGCCGAGCCGCTCGGCCAGATGCAGCGCGAGCGCGGACTTGCCGCTTGCCGTCGGGCCTGCGATGAGGATCGCAGAATACAAGAATTCCTCACTTGAGTTTTGCCCCGCTTATGACGCATGTCGCAACTCTCGTCACCCCGCAGGCGAATGGGAGCCTCGATGACGCGGCGATCGCGCGCGCCGCGGCATCGCTGCCGGATGCCGGAGAGCCTGACTGGCTCGCGCCGCGGATCGCGGTCGACATCGCGTTCGCACCGGACGAGCAACTCGATATGCGGGACATCGCGGAGCGCGTCCGCACCGCGCTTCAGAACGGACCGGTCGACGTCTTCGTGCAGCCATGCGCGCAGCGCCGCAAGAAGCTGCTGCTCGCCGACATGGATTCGACCATGATCCGTCAGGAATGTATCGACGAGCTCGCCGATTTCGTTGGCCTGAAGGATAAAGTCTCGGCGATCACCGAGCGCGCGATGCGCGGCGAGATCGAGTTCGAGCCGGCTTTACGCGAGCGCGTTGCGCTCTTGCGCGGTCTCGAACGTACGATCGTTGATCGCATCCTCGACGAACGCATTGTGCTGACCCCCGGCGGACGCACACTCGTGCAAACGATGCGTGCCAACGGTGCGCATACCGTGCTTGTTTCCGGCGGGTTCACCGTCTTCACCGAAAGTATTGCCGCGGCGATCGGCTTTCATGAAGGCCGCGCCAATGTCCTCATGGTCGACGGCGACGTCTTTGCCGGCACCGTCAATGAACCCATTCTCGGCCGCGAAGCCAAAGTCGCTGCCTTGATCGAATTCAGATCGAAACTCGGCCTCAAGCCGGTCGAAACGATCGCGATCGGCGACGGCGCAAACGATCTCGCGATGTTGCAGGAAGCAGGCCTCGGCGTCGCCTTTCATGCCAAGCCGGCGGTCGCCGCCGCCGCGCATGCGCGCGTCGATCACTGCGATCTCATCGCGCTTCTCTACGCGCAGGGTTACCGGCGCGACGAGTTTACGGAAGCGCCATCACCTGAATGACAGCCGGCGTGATGATCACAGCAAACAGAACCGGCAGAAAGAACAGGATCATCGGTACGGTGAGTTTCGGCGGCAGCGAATGCGCTTTCTTCTCCGCCGTGTTCATGCGCATTTCCCGGCTCTCCTGCGCGACGACGCGCAACGCGGTGCCGAGCGGCGTACCATATTTCTCCGCCTGGATGAGCACGGTCGCGATTTGCTGTATAGACTCGACGCCGGTACGCGTGCCCAGATTCTCGAAAGCCTGACGGCGATCCGGAAGGTAGGCGAGTTCCGCCGTAGCCAACGTGAATTCTTCCGCCAAAGGCACGGATTGAACGCCGATTTCCTGGCTGACCTTGCGGAAAGCGTGCTCGATCGACATGCCAGATTCGACGCAGATCAGCAGGAGATCCATGGCATCCGGGAAGGCTTTGCGCATCGACGCTTGGCGTTTGCTGATCGTGTTCTTCAGGAAAAGCTCGGGCACCTTGATGCCGATATAGGACACGAAGATCGCACCGCCGAACTTGATGAGGAGCGGCCAATCGGTATCGTCCAATACCAGGAGATAGAACATCGCGGCGCAAAACAGCGTCATCGGTACGACGAGACGGAAGAACAAAAAGCCGATTTCGGCCTGCGGCCCGCGATATCCCGCCATGGCAAGCTGCGATTTGGCCTTGTCGGTTCCGAGCCATTTCGACAGGCTGAAACTTTCCACCACCTGCTTCATGTAGGCCTTCGGCTCTTGCCGCAGACTCATGCTCTGGCGCGCCGCGAGACGCTCGCGTTCGCGCTGCCGGATGCGCTCGCGCTCGGTGCTCACCGACTTCATCCGCTTCGCGAACGTATCCGTCTGCAGAAGCGGCATGCCGAGGCTGAGGATCGTCGCGACGACGGCAATCGCGACAAAGATGCCGAGAAGCATCTGCCGGTTGTTCAGCGCGTCGACGATTGCGTTCATTGTCTCAACTCGCCACTCGTGCCCTACGTTTCACACATCGAAGTTGATCATCTTTCGCATGACGAGGCAGCCGACCAGCATCCAGGTCAGGCATACGCCGATGACCACGCGTCCGCCTGAGGTCAGCCAGAGAAGCTCGATATAATGC
>JAFAVH010000037.1 GCA_019242655.1 Methylobacteriaceae bacterium | reverse complement strand
CCCTCCGCCTTTATCGCTGTCACGAAAACGCCTTATTTCACCATTCGTTCCCCATTAGCTTTACCATTTGTGACGCGGCGCACAGCTCGTCATCGGCTCGCCATCCAGCGTCGGACGCGCTAAGCTTAGCTTTTAATTCGCGAGTGTGATGTTGACCGGATCCGGCAGCAAAGCTGAGCCATTCCTGTTGCGGGTTGACGACCCAGCAAACGATGGCATTCGCACGGGCGCGCCCGCGCCGGATCAAAAGCTGACCGATCTGCGCAAAGCGCTTGAGCGCACGACGCTGGCGCTCGAAGCCGGGGAGATCGGCGTCTGGGAATGGGATTTCGTCACCGGCAGTTTTATCTGGGACGAGCGCATGCGCCGGCTCTGGGGCCTGCCGGACGACGCGGTTCCCACATACGAGCTGTTTCGCAGCGCCCTAAACCCTGCCGATGTCGAGCGCAGCGACGGCGCGCTTTTAACGGCGACGAATCCGTCACGCGAGGGTGATTACGAAGTCGAATATCGCGTCATCGGCATCAAGGACGGGATCGAACGCTGGATACTTGCGCAGGGCCGCGCCTTTTTCGAGAACGGCAAAGCCGTTCGCATGGTCGGCACTGCGCGCGACGTTACCGAACGCAAGCAGCGCGAAGCGCATGTGCGCTTCCTCATGCGGGAGATCGCGCACCGGTCGAAAAACCTGCTTGCCGTCATCCAGGCGATGGCGCGTCAAACCGCGGTGACCGCCGGCTCCGCGCACGATTTCGAGCAGATATTTTCCGCGCGCCTGCAGGCACTCGCTTCGTCACACGACATACTCATGGACGAAGATTGGCATGGCGCCTCGATCGATGAGCTCGTGCGTACGCAGGTCGGCCATTATGTCGATCTCATCGGCACTCGGATCGATCTTGCCGGTCCGGAAATGATGTTGAAGCCTGAGGCCGCGCAAAACCTCGGGTTGGCGCTGCACGAACTCGCAACCAACGCCGCGAAATACGGCGCGCTTTCAAACGACGACGGCCGTATCGAGATACGCTGGGAGCTTGACAGCGAGCGTTTCAAGATCGCCTGGCAGGAGATCGGCGGGCCGCCCGTTTCCCCGCCGCAGCGCGAAGGTTTCGGTCACAAGGTCGTGACGCGCATCGTAACCTTGGCGCTCGAAGGCCAAGTCGATTTGCGCTTCGAGCCGAGCGGCCTCCTGTGGCGGCTCGATATTCCGGACAAGCACATCCTGACCCGCGGCGGCAGCGGCCGCGGATAGCGCTCCCGTCAATATCGGCCGCGTCGCGCGAAGCCGAAGACGAGCGAGATCAAGAGCAGGACCAGCGCGACCCAGAACAGAATGCGTGCGCCTTCCATCGCCGTGCCGGCGACACCGCCAAATCCGAGCAGCGCCGCGATGACCGCGACGATCAGGAAAACCACGGCCCAATGAAGCAGATTGCCGAAGTTCATGTGTGCCTCCGTTACGCGGCTTAATGCGGCGCCGCGCCGATCATTCATCGCAAGAACGGGCAGCTAAGTTGCAAAGTTCCAGCTTGCCGTCGCGGGACGCGCGACTATCCGGCCGCGCGTTCGCGCAACGCATCTTCGACCGCCTGCAGCGCCGCCTCCGCCTGCGACCCGTCGGGACCGCCGGCCTGCGCCATGTCCGGACGCCCGCCGCCGCCCTTGCCGCCGAGGCGCTCGGACGCGAGGCGGACAAAGTCCACGGCGTTGAAGCGCTGCGTCAAATCTGGCGTGACACTGACGACGATCGCGCCTTTGCCGTCGGCGCCCGTATTGGCGATCGCGACGACGCCGGAGCCGAGTGTCTTCTTGGCCTCGTCGGCAAGCGATTTCAGGTCCTTCATCTCGACACCCTGCACAGCACGGGCAAAGAGCTTCACGCCAGCGACATCGCGCACCGGCTCACCGGCGCCATTGCCGGTCGAACCGCCGCCCATCGCAAGCTTCTTGCGCGCATCGGTGAGTTCGCGCTCGAGGCGCTTGCGTTCGTCAAGCAGCGCGGAAAGGCGGGACGGAGCCTCGTCTGTCGACGCTTTCATAAGCGACGCCATGTCGCGTAAGCGGCGCGCTTCGTCATTGAGATAATGGCGTGCGGAATCCGCGGTCTTTGCCTCGACACGGCGCACGCCAGCGGCGACTGCGCTTTCGCCGGTGATCGAGACCAAACCGATGTCGCCGGTGCGCGCAACGTGCGTGCCGCCGCAAAGCTCGACGGAGAAAGGATGATTGGCGCCGTCACGCCCACCCATCGAGACGACGCGGACTTCGTCGCCATACTTCTCACCGAACAGCGCACGCGCCCCGGATTCGATTGCTTCATCGACCGCCATCATGCGCGTCTCGACCGGCGTGTTCTTCAGAATGTGCGCGTTGGCGATGTCCTCGACGGCGGCGAGTTCCTCATCACTGATCGGCTTGGGGTGAGCGAAATCGAACCGAAGCCGATCGGGCGCGACAAGCGAACCCTTCTGCGCGACGTGATCGCCGAGGACTTGGCGCAGCGCCTCGTGCAAAAGGTGCGTCGCCGAATGATTGGCGCGAATGGCGCTGCGGCGCGCGTGATCGACCCCGAGATCGAGCGATTGGCCGGGCGTGATCTCGCCTTCTTCGACGATGCCGGAATGAACGAAAACATCGCCGAGCTTTTTCTGCGTGTCGGTCACGCGGAAGCGCACCCCTGGCGCCGAGAGCACTCCAGTGTCGCCGACCTGTCCGCCCGATTCGCCATAGAACGGCGTTTGATTGAGGATGATGCCGCCGGCTTGCTGTGTCTTCAGGCTTTGCACTTCAGCGCCGTCGGCGACGTGCGCCGTGACGACGCCTGCGGCTTCCTCGGTGTCGTAACCCAAAAACTCGGTGGCACCGGCGCGGTCGCGTACCGAAAACCATAAGCTTTCCGTCGCCGCTTCGCCCGACCCCGCCCATGCTTTCCGCGCTTCTGCGCGCTGGCGCTCCATCGCGGCGGAAAATCCGTCCGTGTCGACGCCAATGCCACGCGCGCGCAACGCGTCCTGCGTGAGATCGAGCGGGAAGCCATAAGTGTCGTAAAGGCGAAACGCGGTTTCACCTGAGAGGCGCCCGCCTTCCGTGAGGTCGCGACTCTCTTCGTCGAGAATAGCGAGACCGCGCGCGAGCGTCTGGCGGAAGCGCCCCTCCTCGAGGCGCAATGTTTCGGTGATCAGCGCCGCGGCGCGCACGAGTTCCGGATAGGCGGTGCCCATCTCGCGCACGAGGGCGGGGACGAGCCGCCACATCAGGGGGTCGCGAGCGCCGAGAATCTGCGCGTGCCGCATGGCGCGGCGCAGGATCCGGCGCAGCACATAACCACGGCCCTCGTTCGAGGGTAGGACGCCGTCCGCGATGAGGAAAGCGGAAGCACGCAAATGATCGGCGATGATGCGATGGCTCGCCGTTCCCTTGGGATCGGTGTTCGTCGCCTCGGCGACGGCGACAATGAGCGCACGGAAGAGATCGATATCGTAATTTGAATGCACGCCTTGCAGAAGCGCGGCGATTCGTTCGAGTCCCATGCCGGTATCAATCGACGGGTGCGGCAGCGGCACGCGCCTGCCTGGCTCGACCTCGTCGAACTGCATGAAGACAAGATTCCAAAATTCGAGGAAGCGGTCGCCGTCTTCTCCGGCAGTGCCGGGCGGCCCGCCCTCGATCGCTTCGCCCTGGTCGTAGAAAATCTCCGAGCACGGGCCGCACGGACCGGTCTCGCCCATCTGCCAGAAATTGTCCGACGTCGCGATGCGGATGATGCGGCGCTCGGAAAAGCCGGCGATCTTCTTCCAAAGGTCAAAGGCCTCGTCGTCGGTATGATAGACGGTGACGAGGAGGCGCTCCTTACCGAGCTTGAACTCCCTGGTGACCAGATCCCAAGCAAGCTTGATCGCCTCTTCTTTGAAATAATCGCCAAACGAGAAATTGCCGAGCATCTCGAAGAACGTGTTGTGGCGCGCGGTGTAGCCGACATTGTCGAGATCGTTGTGCTTGCCGCCGGCGCGCACGCATTTCTGCGCCGAGGCAGCACGCGTGTAAGTCCGCTTCTCGGCGCCGGTGAACACGGTCTTGAATGGCACCATGCCGGCATTGACGAACATCAATGTCGGGTCGTTGCGCGGCACGAGCGGCGACGACGGCACAACCACGTGGCCGTTCTTGTGGAAGTAGTCGAGGAAAGTCGACCGGATTTCGTTGACGCCGTTCATCAAACTCGTTCGGAAGAGACGCGCAGGCTCCGGACGAAACGCGCTTTCTTCAGCGAAAAGAGCCGCGTCGCCAGGAACTTGCCCAAGAAGAACTTGGCCAAAGGAAAGGCCCGGCTGTGAGCCGGGCCTTTCTAGCGGCGGGCATTACGCCTGTCGAGGGAGAGAGGGCGGGGACCCGCGACAGAAATATCCGCCGCTCGCGCGTCTCAATGCGTGAGCTTTGAGCATCAGCCTTCCGCGGCGCTGTCCTCTTCGTCACCTTGGTCGAGGATGCGCTCGGCGATGAGGCCGGCATTCTCGCGGATCGCCTGCTCGATCTTTTCCGCGGCGTCGGGATTCTGTTTCAGGAATTCCTTGGCGTTCTCGCGGCCCTGGCCGAGTCGCTGGCTGTCGAAAGAGAACCAGGCACCGGACTTCTCGACGACGCCGGCCTTGACGCCGAGATCGATGAGCTCGCCGGCTTTGGAAATGCCCGCGCCATACATGATGTCGAACTCGACCTGCTTGAACGGCGGGGCGACCTTGTTCTTGACGACCTTCACCCGCGTCTGGTTGCCGATCACCTCGTCGCGGTCCTTGATCGCGCCGATGCGGCGGATGTCGAGCCTGACCGATGCATAAAACTTGAGCGCATTGCCGCCGGTCGTCGTCTCCGGCGAGCCGTACATGACGCCGATCTTCATGCGGATCTGATTGATGAAGATCACCATGCAGTTCGAGCGCGCGATCGATGCGGTGAGCTTGCGCAATGCCTGGCTCATCAGCCGCGCCTGCAGTCCCGGCTGCACGTCGCCCATCTCGCCCTCGATCTCGGCGCGCGGCGTCAGCGCCGCGACCGAATCGACGACAAGCACGTCGACCGCGCCGGAGCGGATCAGCGTATCGGCGATCTCGAGCGCCTGCTCGCCGGTATCGGGCTGCGAGATCAGGAGGTCGTCGAGATTGACGCCGAGCTTGCGCGCATAGACCGGATCGAGCGCGTGCTCGGCATCGACGAAGGCGCACACGCCGCCGCGCTTCTGCGCCTCGGCGACGACATGCAGGGTAAGCGTCGTCTTGCCCGACGATTCCGGCCCGTAGATTTCGACGACGCGGCCGCGCGGCAGGCCGCCGACGCCGAGCGCGATATCGAGGCCGAGCGAGCCCGTCGGGATCGTCTCGATCTCGACCGCCTGCTTGCCCTTGAGCCGCATGATCGAGCCTTTGCCGAAGGCGCGCTCGATCTGGGACAGGGCGGCGTCGAGCGCCTTGGTCTTGTCCACGGAAGTCCCTTCTACGACACGGAGATTCGGCTGGCTCACGGGTTCGGTCCTTCTGGCATAGGCGGCGCAAGTGACGCAATTTGTGACGCAATTGCTGACGCGATCTGCGGCGCAAATCAGGATATGCCGCAAGTGTACATGCTTTGTTCCAACCCGCAAGTTCTTTTTTTGTTCTACACGCCTGACTGCACACCCGTATCACCCGAGGAACGCGATCGTCAGCCACTCGGCTGCCAGCGCCGGCTTGTCCTTCCCCTCGATCTCGACGCTCACCGCATAGCGCACCACCGCCTGGCCGGGCTTGCGCGTCACGTCGGATATCGTGAAGCGCCCGCGAATTCTCGAGGCGGCCGGCACCGGCGAGATGAACCGGATTTTGTCGAAGCCGTAATTCAGGCCCATCGTGCGCCCGACGATATCGGGGAGTGCGTCGTAAGCCATCACGCTCAGCATCGACAGCGTGAGGAAGCCATGCGCGATCGTGCTGCCGAACGGCGTCTCGCGTTTGGCGCGCTCGGGATCGATATGGATGAAATAGGGATCGAAGGTGACCTCGGCGAAGGCGTCAATCCTGTCTTGGTCGATGAGCGCCCAGTCCGACACGCCGATCTCCTGCCCGACGAAGCTTTCGAGGTCGGCGGCGTCGATCTTGCGCTTGTCTGTTTTGTAGAGCGCTGCGGAACTCAGCATCGTTGTCTCTTCTCGCGACGGGTCCGAGGCAATTAGCGCGCGCCGAGGCAGGGTGTCGAGAGCGCGGCCTTCTTCCGTTCACACTGGAAATAGCGGGACGGATGTGTATAATCTTCTTGATTATACACACACCGCGAAGCTCGTCATGCGCACCAACATCGATATCGATGACGCCTTAATGGCGGAGGCACAAAAGGCCTCGGGCCGAATGAACAAGAAACAGACGGTCGAAGAGGCGCTTCGCCTGCTGGTGCGGTTGCGGCGCCAACAAGAGGTCGACTCTGCCTTTGGCAAATATAGCTGGCGCGGCAATCTTGCCGAGAGCCGCAAGGGTCGGGGCGCGCGGTGATCGTCGTCGATTCCAGCGTATGGATCGATTTCCTTAGGGGCCGTCGTGTCCCGCACGTTTCGCGCCTGCGTGCGCTCCTTGGCGCATCCGAGATCATCGTCGGTGATTTGATGCTATGCGAGGTGCTGCAGGGACTTCACGACGAACGCGCCGCGCGTGACGTCGAGGCGCTTCTGCGCCGTTTCGAAATCGTGTCGATGGCCGGAGAGGCAATCGCCGTTGGCGCTGCGCGCAATTTCCGCATTTTGCGCGCGCGCGGCATCACCATACGCAAGACTATCGACCTGTTGATCGCAACCTGGTGCATCGAGCACCGTCGCCCGCTCCTTCACAACGACAGCGATTTTCGCCCGATAGCGCAGCATCTTGGACTGATTGAAATCCCGGCGATCACGTGAAGGCGTATAGCCGGCTGACTATGTGCAGCAATAATTCGCATGACCCTCCGCCTCCTCCTCGCCGCCTTTCTCCTCTTTGCCGCGTCCAACGCCTTCGCGCAGGTCTCGCACGAGGTGACCGATGAGGTCGCGCGTATCACGGCCAGCGCCTCCTATAAGGCGGCGATGGCGGCGCTTTCAGCCGATCACGACCGCATTGTCGCGGACAATATCGCCCTCACCGAAGTCCCTGCGCCGCCGTTCAAGGAGGCGGCAAAGAGCAAAGCCTTTCTTGACTTGCTTTCGAAACTCGGCCTCGAAGACGTGACGACCGACGCGGAAGGCAACGTCACCGGACTGCGTCGCGGCAAGGCGCGCGGCCCGCTGCTTGCCGTCGCGGCGCATCTAGACACGGTCTTCCCCGAAGGCACCGACGTGCATGTGAAACGCGACGGCACCATCCTGCGCGCGCCCGGCGTCGGCGACGATACGCGCGGACTCGCAATTATGCTCGGCATCATCCGGGCGCTCGGCGCGGCGCATGTCGAGACCGAAGGCGACATTCTGTTTGTAGCGAGTGTCGGCGAGGAGGGTCTCGGCGATTTGCGCGGCATGAAATATCTTTTTGGCAAGGGACCTTACAAAGATCGCATCAAGACGTTCATCGCCATCGATGGTCTGACGCCGCCTGCAATCATGACGACGGCGCTCGGCTCGAAGCGCTACCGCGTGACGTTCACCGGGCCCGGCGGGCACAGTTATGCGGCTTTCGGCCTCGTCAACCCGATGTATGCGATGGGCTCATTTCTCACAGAATTCGCCAAGACCGAAGTGCCGGCGCTGACGACGTTTAATGTCGGCGTGGTCGGCGGCGGCACGTCCGTGAATTCGATTCCGCTTGAGGCCTGGATGGAGATCGACATCCGCTCCGTGTCGCCCGCCGAGGTCGACAAGGTCGCGGCGCGCATGAATGGGCTCGCCGAGTCGGCGGCAGAGGCTGAGAACAGCGCGCGCTCGACCAAGGCTGGCAAGATCGCGGTGAAGATTGAGCTCATCGGCGACAGGCCCGCGGGCTCGACGTCGCATCCGTTTTTGGGCGCGCGCCAGCCGGCGGCCGCCCGCGAGCCGGGCAATGCGCAGCGCAACGAGCGGCTGGTCGAATATGCATGGGCCGCGGCGATGCGCGAAGGCATGGAGCCGAAACTGACAACGCAGAGCACCGACGCCAACATCGCGATGAGCCTCGGCATTCCGGCGATCACCCTTGCCTCGGGCTATGGCGACCGCATGCACGCGCTCGACGAATGGATCGACGTCGATAAAGAGAAGAGCCTGCATTCGGCAGGGCTCTTGATGACCACGATTCTTGCAGCGGCAGGACTAAAGCAATGACCCAGTATGTCATTCCCGCGAACGCGGGAATGAAGCGGCAAATTCAGCTCTTGCTGGATTCCCGGTCGGTCCTATGGACCGCCGGGAATGACATATGCGCATGCTGATCTACAAGATCGTGCCCGAAAGACTGTGGCGTGCGGCGGAGGCGCTGGCGCAGTTCGACGGCGCGCCGGTCGATGTCGCCGACGGCTACATCCATTTTTCTACCGGGGCCCAAGTGCGCGAGACCGCCGCAAAACATTTCGCCGGCGCGCGCGGTCTGCTTTTGGTGACGGTGGAAGCCGAGCGCCTCGGCGACGCGCTGCGCTTCGAGGCCTCGCGCGGCGGCGACCTCTTCCCGCATCTTTACGCGCCGCTGCAGCTCGCCGACGTCTTGCGCATCGATGCGCTGCCGCTGCGTGACGACGGAACGCACGATTTCTCCGGCCTCGTGCCGTGATCGGACCAGTCTTTTCTCTGGCGCGGCCGCTCCTGCATGCGCTCGATCCGGAGAGCGCGCATCATGCGACGCTCGCCGCATTGCAATTTGCCTGGCTGCCGCCTTGCCCGCCCGACGACAAGCGGCTGGCCGTCAGCGCATTCGGTTTGGATTTCCCCAATCCTATCGGGCTTGCCGCCGGCTTCGACAAGGACGGCGTCGCGCCGGACAATCTCCTCGCGCTCGGCTTCGGCTTTGTCGAAGTCGGCACGATCACGCCGCGGCCGCAGCCGGGCAATCCGCGCCCGCGCCTGTTCAGGCTTGATCGCGATCGCGGCATCATCAACCGCTTCGGCTTCAACAGCGCGGGTCATGCCAAAGTGCATGCAAATCTAGCGCGGCGGCGCGGCAAAGGAATCGTCGGCGTCAATCTCGGCGCCAACAAGGAATCGGACGACCGCATCGCCGACTATGTCGCCGGCATCGACGCATTCACCGATGTCGCGAGCTATTTCACGGTCAATGTCTCATCGCCGAATACGCCAGGGCTGCGCGATCTGCAGCAGGCGTCGGCGCTCGATGCGCTCTTGACGCGCGTGCTCGAGGCGCGCGATCGCGCGCCTTTGCGACGTCCGCTGCTACTCAAGATCGCGCCGGATGTTTCGCTCGAGGAGCTCGACGACATCGTGCGCGTCGCCCGCGATTGCAGGATCGACGGCATGATCGTGTCGAACACAACCATCTCGCGGCCGGCGAGCCTAGCTTCGCCACACGCGAAGGAAAGCGGCGGATTGTCTGGACGGCCTTTGCTCGATCTCTCGACGCATATGCTCGCGGAAACGTCCCGGCGCGTCGAAGGGCAGTTCCCGCTGATCGGCGTCGGCGGCATCGACGGGCCGGAGGCGGCGTTGGCAAAATTGCAAGCCGGCGCGACTCTCGTGCAGCTTTATTCGGCTCTGGTGTTTGACGGGCCAGAATTGATTGCGCGGATCAAGCGCGGCTTGGTTCAAGCTGGCGGCAGGAAGTAATTGCAAACGGTCGATGTCATTGGCATTCACAACTGATATTAAATCTTCTTCATGAACGCCTGCATAGCGCTATTTGACGATTCGATCTTTTCGACATTCAGCCGTCATTCAGCGCCGAAGATCAATTCTGCCGCTACAAACAGTGGAGGCAGACATGCTCAAGGCAATTCCGCTTATTGTTGCCGGTGCGATCGCCAGCGCAACGGCGATGGCGCCACAGGAAGCGGCGGCGCGCCATGGATACGGCGGCGGTCACTTTGGTCACCATCGCGCATTTGCGCACTTTCCCGGACGTGCTCATGGCGGATGGCATCGGCCATGGCATTATGTTGGTGGATGGCGCCACGCTGGCTGGCGGCATTGGCACGCACGGCCAATTGCCTACCGCCCCTATCCAGCGTTCCGCGGACCGCGCCGTGTGATATTTGTCGGTGGCTTCTATCGGCCGCGCCCGATCTACGCACGGCCGATCGCTTACGGCGGCAACTTTGGCTGCTCGACGCGCCGCAGCGTGGGCTTCGCACCGTGGGGCGGTCGCAAGATCGTGACCACGCGGATTTGTTACGTGCCGTAATACGGCAGCGAGCCCTGCATCGTGTTGCGATGCAGGGCGATCCTCGTTTAAGCCACCTTCGCCATCGCGCGCTTAGGCTTATGCGCTCGCGGGAGCGGCAGATGCAAACGCCCGCTGCACCAATCGCGGATAAAGCCATAGCTGCCCGACACTGCGCGCCGCAAGAAACGTCAGCAGCGCGATCCATGAAGCCGCGTTGCCGAACGGGCGCAGCGCAAACGATGCGGCGAGATAGAGCGCCAGCGCGATCAACATGAGATTGCGCATCTCGCGCGTCCAGGTCGCGCCGATATAGACGCCGTCGAATTCGAAGGCGAGCGCACCGAGAACCGGCGTCGACACGGCATAAGGCAGATAGGCGAGAGCGTAGGCGCGCACCGCTTCGTTGGTCGAGACAAAGTCGATGAAGTACTGCCCGCCGATCAAGGCAAGCAGCGCCACGACAAGGGAAAAGCCGACGCACCAAAAGCTCGTCAGCCGCACGATGCCGCGAAACCCCGCTTCGTCCCGCGCACCCAGCGACTGGCCGCACATCTGCTCGGCGGCGGTGGCAAATCCGTCGAGGAAGAATGCGGTGATCATGAACAGGTTCATGAGGATTGCATTTGCGGCGAGCGTGACATCGCCGCCGCGCGCGCCGAGGCTGGTGAAGTAGGCAAACGAAAACAGAAGCGCGACGGTGCGGATCATGATGTCGATGTTGATCGCCGTCAGTTGCCGCAACTTGTCGCGCGCGAACAAAAGCGCGCGCGGCACTTCGTAAAATTTCGCATCGAGTTGGAAGATGATGACGAGGCCCGCAACGGTGCCGCCGATTTCCGCGATGAGCGTGCCGAGCCCGGACCCATAGATGCCGAGACCGAGTCCGTAGACGAGCAGCACATTGAGCGCGATGTTGCCGAGATTGATCGCGATCTGCAGGCCCAACCCAATGTCGGTGCGCCCGCGCCCGATCAAGGCGCCCATCACAGCGTAATTCGCAAAGACGAACGGCGCCGACCAGATGCGGATGTCGTAATAGATGCGCGCCGCGTCAGTGACGTCCGGACTGGCGCCCAGTCCCGCGAACGCGACAGCCGCGATCAATCTCTGGAGTATGATGATCGCAAGCCCGATTGCTGCGGCCAGGACCAGGGAGCGCATCAGCACGGCGCGCATCTCCTCGCGGTCGCCGGCGCCGAGCGCCTGCGCTGTCAGCCCCGCCGTCGCCATGCGAAAAAAACCGAAGCCCCAGAAGATGAAATCGAACAGCACCGCGCTGGCATTGATGGCGCCGAGGAGATGCGCTTCGCCGAGCCGGCCGATCACCGCCGCATCAGCAAAGCCGAGAAGCGGCGTCGTGATATGCGCGAGCGTCATCGGCAGCGCGATGCGCACGACCGTGCGATGCGAGACGTCGACGCGCGTCAGATTTGTCGCGCTAAGCGGAGCGTCCACTCGGGTTCCGCGCGCTCAGCGCGGCGCGCGGAAGCTCATGAGCCGCAGGATGAGCCAGACCGGCACGACGATGATCGCGCCAGCGACAATATAGCGGCCGATCTCGCGCACGGCATCAAAGCCGAGCGACCAGACGTAATCGACGAGGCGGCGCAGATTGTCGAAAATCTGGAACGGCGAGATGTCGAGCCAGACCAAAAGCGCGCCGACGAGCATCGACGCAAAGAGCAGCCGGAAGAATACGGCGACCGGCGAGCCGCCGAGAAAGCGCGCCGCGTTGCCGGGCGGCGCCTGACGAACCCATGGATTCGCCCCAGGCAGTTCCGACTGCGGCGGGTTGGTCCGTGACCACGAATAGGTCTCTGGCATCGTGATTTCCTAATCCGGCGCGGCTTAACGGGGGCTGAACAGCGTCTTGTCCGGCGTCCCGCCCTCTTCCCGCATGATCCGCATCATGCGCCGCATGAACCTTTCGGCGAAGGACAGGGCCTTGTCCATGTCTTGATCGGACGGGATGTTCAAGGGCGGGGCCGCCGCACTCGGCCCGGACGGGCTCCTGAGGCGGAGTTCCTTGTTCTCGGCCTGCAGGCGGCCGATCTCGCTTTCCAGCGCCGCGCGCTCGTCGGCGGCAAGCCGGCATTCCGGCGCGCCGTTGACGACGCGGCACATCGCGACAGCGCCGGTGCGCGTGTCGAGCCGCAGGAAGCCGTCCTGAACGGGCGTCATGCTGTAGCGGCCATTTTCAGTCGTGGTGGAGTCGGCGGGCTGCTGCGCGTGGGCAGACGAACCCGCTGAAAATAAGAGAGTGATCAGGAGGAAGATCAAGCGCATGCGTTTCTCGTCGGCTGATTAGATAAAACGGCGCTCCGTAACTTCCACATCCCCGGACGCATGATGCGAAGCGGAATGCGATCCGGGGTCCAGGGCAAACGCATCGATTTTGCGGAAAACGTGAGTTTGCTCTGGGTCCCGGATCGCGCATTCGAAGTCGGGCGTTCCCGACTTCGACATTCTTAAGCTGGCCTCGCAAACATGCGAGGTCAGACGGCGTCCGGGAATGTGGCAGCTAGCATGCAAGATCGATAACGAACGGTCCCCTGCGCCGGTTCGCCGTCTCGAAGAGGTCATTGAATTCATCAACGTTCGTCGCGCGTGCGCCGTCGACGCCCATACCCGCGGCGATCTTCACGAAGTCGAGATCGGGATTGCCGAGATCAAGCATGTCGAGCGCGGTGCGGCCGGGATTGGCGCCGACATTCTGATATTCGCCGAGCAGGATCGCGTATTTGCGGTTGGAAAAAATCACCGTCGTGACGTCGAGCTTCTCGCGCGCCTGCGTCCACAGCGCTTGAATCGTGTACATCGCCGAGCCGTCGGCTTCGAGATTGACGACGCGCCGGCCAGATCCGTGCACTTGTGCGCCGATCGCGGCGCCGGTTGCGAGCGGCAATCCGCCGCCGATCGCACCGCCGGTCACCTGCAGGAAATCGTGCGAAGCGGCGCTCGCGAGCGCCGGATAAAAGGCGCGGCCGAAGGTGATGCTCTCGTCGACGACGATC
>JAFAVH010000334.1 GCA_019242655.1 Methylobacteriaceae bacterium | reverse complement strand
AAGGGTGTTGCCGGTGATGTAGCCGATAGCACCATGCTCGTAGGTCGCCTGGAGGTACAGAGTGTCACCCGGGGCGATCCAGGGCATGTTGACCTTGACGCCGGCCTGCACTGCAAAGCCGAAGTCGTTCTGCGTCAGCGTCGGGTTGGCGACACCCGTCGCGCCCACGCCCGTGAACGCAACCGGATTAGCGCCGGTTGCCGCAAGAGCGCTACACGCTTGTCCCGCTGCGAACGTCGTGCCTGCAGCAGGCGTGGCGAGCACGAGGCCAGCCGCTGTGATGCCGCAGATGCCGTTGTTGGGATAGAGGCTCGTGCGCAGCTGATGGGCTGCACCGGAGAGCTGAGCCGAACCCCATGGTTGATCGACGCGCAGGTTGGCGACGAGGTCAGGGATTTGCTGCCCGGCCTGGCTGGCCGAGAAAGCGCCACCACCAGCACCGACGCCGAAGCCGGCGACCGGAATGCCCGTGCCAGCAACCGTCGCCAAGCTCACGACGCTGCCGATCTGCTCGCGGCGGCTGACGCCGTCTTCGACCGAGACCGTTGCCGAGAACCCGGTGAAGGGTCCACCGAACGTGTAGGTGTAGGCCAACAAAGCCGGGGAGGCGTTCGAGCCACGCAGAGCTTCGTAGTTGTAAGCATCAGCGTAGAAATCGAACATCGATTGCGCGCGACCGGCGGTGAGGCCAGCGAACTGGACGAAGGCCTTGTTGACGATCGTCTGTTCTTTCGCCGGGAACGGACCGGCGGTGACGTTGTAGATGTTGTTGAGCGCACCCGTCTGCGACGTAGAGCTCGAGCCGTACGAGGAGTCGATGCGGATGAAGGCGCGCAGCGTGCCGTAGCCGGTTGCTGTGCGGGCATCGAGTTCGACGCGGCCCAACGCGCCGAGGCCGTAATTGTCGCGCTCGCGAGCGTTACGATAAGCGGTGGCCAGCGTCACGCCGCCGCCTGGGGTGAAGAACGGGAACGGCCCGAGACCTGCCGCCAAACCGCCCGGCGCCGCAGCGCTGTAGAAGCCCGCGCCGATGCTGTAGGGCGTGTTGAACACACGCGCTTCGAAGAGGGCGAGGCCGCCGACCTTCAAGCAGGTGTCCGTGCCCGGGATATAGAAGAAGCCCGCGCCATACGCGTCGCAGATGCGAACGTAGTTGACGGGCGCCGCCTTCCTTGTGGGAAGATCCGCCGCTTGCGCGCCAGCGACGGTCAAAAGACCGGCTGCCGACCCGAGAAGAAGGCTTTTGACGACCTTCATGATGATACCTCCAGTTTGGTTGCCCGTTCGGGATTGGTTTTGCATCTCGGACCGACGATTCGACCTTTCGGCCTTATCGAAATTGCCCTCCAAGCTGGACCTGATCCCCTCCTGTTAGGTGCGTCCCCGGCTGTTAACCTGTTGTCCGCCCCTCACGAGAGGGGTTACGGCCCTACTCGCAAACTGGACCATACATTCGGGAGCTTGGCCGGAAAACGGGATTCTGCGCTAATGTCGCACTCTCCCAAAGGGTGTGGCGCGGCGGACACGATTTTAGCGCTGCATGCACTCGAAAAAGGAGACCGGCAGTTTTTTGAGGCAGCTTTTGCGCCAGTCCGAGCATGGCTTCGCCCGCTTAAGAGCCATTTCTCAAGCCGGAGCAGGCCGCTTCCGCCGTTGAAGGCCGACTCGCCATCCCGTCCGCCAACGACCCGCTTCTTGCCAAGAGCGGCGTCAGCGTCGCATATGCCCGTCGGCAGCGATGCGCCGAGGAGACGTGGCCGAGAGGCTGAAGGCGGCGGTTTGCTAAACCGTTATAGGGTCTCAAGCCCTATCGAGGGTTCGAATCCCTCCGTCTCCGCCAGCTTATTGTCTTGATTTCCCAGTGAGACCGACGGGCGTCTTCGCACTTTCAATTGTGGCGGTTACGGCCGCCTCAAAGCGCTCGCCTGCACGGCGACCATCAGTCAACTCCCTTCCACCTCTGGGTCACGCTTTTACGCATACGAGGAAATCCTGATCCTGTGTTTCGGTACGGTCCCACGCGCCGTAACGGATAGGCTCCTTGAGCTCTAACCCAGCCTCTTGCAGCGAACGGAGAACCCGAGCTTCTTCATGGGCGACGGCGCTTTCGGGCGGGTCCGAATGCTCAATCCAAGAGTCACTATGCTCGATGGCAAACTTGAAAGCGGACGGGCCCGCCGATATGGCGCGCCGCCGGCTTTCATTCAGCAAGTAGATTGTCGCGACGCACGTGCCTCCTGGTTTCAGCACGCGCGCGATTTCTCTCATATAATTTCGTATGTCTTCATCAAACAGGTGCGTAAAGACAGAGGCCAAGAAGACCAGATCAAACTGGTTCGATGAATAGGGAAACGATAGGTCGGAAGCGCGACCCGACGCATCGGGATTGTAGCGATCGCTTTTCGCGTCAACCAGCTTGAACCGTATGTTCGGGTGTCGTTTTGCTATTGCTCTGTTGCACCAATGGATCGCATGTCGATTGATATCGAAGCCTTCGTATCTACCAGGCGAGGTGAGGTACTCTGAGAAGTGGATTGCGTGCTTGCCCAGCCCGCAGCCGACATCGAGAACCACCGACGAGGGCGTCAGCCCGGCATGCTCGACAAGATAGCTGAAGAACGCCCGCCCTTGCTCAACGTAGTCTACGCTTGCGCCGACCATGCTCCACATGCGCGCGGGCGGCACCATGCCGGCTCGGGCGGCTGCAGCTTCTTCTAAAGCGTCTCGGAGACGACGAAAGGCCATGTTGAGAAGTTCGCGGCTCATATCGCCTTCATCTTCACGTCGGGCTTAGTGTGGGCAAGGCCAGCATCCCGGCATTCCCGAAGCACTCGCGCGTTCTTCATGGCCTCCCACCTGAATCTCGGCCACCGCCCCTGAACTCCGGCCAGCGTCGCTAGAGGAGCGTTCCTCTCAAGATCAGAAGCGCGACACTGAAATAGATCACGAGCCCCGTCACATCGACCAGCGTCGCGACAAATGGCGCCGAGGCGCTTGCGGGATCGAAACCCAATCGCTGCAAAATGAACGGCAGCATCGAGCCGGTCAGCGAACCGAAGGTGACGATTCCAACAAGCGCCGCGCCCACGGTCAGCGCCACCAGCACCCAGTGCTCGCCGTAATCATACAAACCGAGCTTCTGCCAGATCGTGATGCGCAGGATGCCGATGACGCCAAGCATCGCGCCAAGAGCGATGCCGGACGGCAGCTCGCGCAGGGCGACGCGCCACCAGTCGGCGAGGTCGATTTCGTGCAGCGCCAGCGCGCGAATGATCAACGACGTCGCCTGCGATCCGGAATTGCCGCCCGAACTCATGATCAGCGGAATGAACAAGGTGAGAACGATCGCCTTCTCAAGCTCGCCCTGAAAACCCTGCATCGCGCTTGCGGTCAGCATCTCGCTCAAGAACAACGCCGCGAGCCAGCCGCCGCGTTTGCGGATCATCTCGAAGAAGCTGATCTGCATGTAAGGTTCATGCAAAGCCTCCATGCCGCCGAACCGCTGCACGTCTTCCGTCGTCTCTTCGACGATCGCGTCGATTATGTCGTCAACTGTGCAAATGCCGAGCACGAGCCCCGACTGGCTCACCACCGGTACCGCCAAAAGATCATATTTCGAGATCAGCCGCGCGACGTCCTCGCGATCTGTTAAGGGCGCAACCGTCACCGGCCTGCGGCGCGGCGCAACCGACAGCACGCTGGCCTCCGGCTCGCCGGCCAACAGCCGGCGCAGTGCAACCGACTGGACAAGCTTCTTTGTCTTCGGATCCAAGACATACACGCTGTAGACGGTCTCGCGCGTCCGCTCGACCCGGCGGATATGCTCGAGCGTCTGTTTGACCGTCCAATCGGCGGGAACGCTGACGAATTCCGTCGTCATGATACTGCCGGCCGTGTCTTCGGGATAAGCAAGCAGCCGCTGCAGCTGCAGCCGGGTTTCGGGATCGAGCCGATCAAGAAGATCGTTGCGGCTGACCTCCTCAAGATGCCGGAAAATATCGGCAACCCGGTCTGCCGACATTCCCGCAATCATTGTCACCGCGATCTCGCGCGGCATCGCGTCGATGATTTCGGTCGGACATTCGAGTCCGGATTGATCGAGGATTTCGATGGCGCGTTCGGGCGGGAAATGCAGCACGATTGCGGCAGCTTCCTGCGGCGTGTGGTCGTTCAGGACTTCGACGATGTTTGCGGCGTATTCGTTGGCAAGACTCGCCGCGAGCGCAGCCGGATCTAACTCAGCTGCGGAGAAGTTCTCTGCTTCGCTCATGGCTCACCTGTTCCGATCGGCCGTCAGCGGCGATCACGGGAGCCGAATGTTCGGATCAACCCACGCGCGCCGATGACGGCAAAAGCAATGGACTGCTACTGTCGCTTGGCATTGGGTCGTGTTTCCGAAAAAGCCGCGCGCGAGAGGTCTGCGGCCGAGGCTCCATGCGCTCAAACGCTTCGAGGGTCAAGCGCGAGACTTGCCTCGCCGCCGATTTTGTCGGACGGGTCTAGGCCTGCAATCCATGGGTCTTAATGTCCGACGCGGAACTTACAAGAGACCGTCATTCGCGCGATCTTGCCGGCCGGGTTGCGCTTGTCACCGGCGCCTCGCGCGGCATCGGCCGCGCAATTGCGCTCGAACTCGCGCGCTCGGGTGCGCACGTGATTGCGCTCGCCCGCACGCAGGGTGCGCTCGAGGAACTCGATGACGATATCCGCCGCGGCGGAAGCGAAGCGACGCTCGTCCCCTGCGACGTGAAGGATTTTGCCGCGCTCGATCGGCTCGGTGCCGCAATCTACGAACGCTGGAAAAAGCTCGATATCTTTGTCGGCAATGCCGGAATGCTCGGACCGGTGACACCGCTCGCACATGTCGATCCGAAGCAATGGGACGACGTTTTCGCGGTGAACGTGACGGCGAATTGGCGGCTTATCCGCTCGCTCGATGCGCTCTTGCGTGCGTCTGAAACGGGACGTGTCGTGCTGATCTCGTCGGGCGCCGGGCACAAAGAGAAATTCGCGCCCTATTGGGGGCCGTACGCGGTATCGAAGGCTGCGCTCGATGCGATTGTGCGCACCTACGCTGCGGAGACGATGAACGTCTCCTTGGTGAAAGTGATGGCGGCGAATCCGGGCCCGTTGCGCACCCGCATGCGAGCGCAGGCCATGCCGGGGGAGGATCCGCAGACGTTGCGAACGCCGGAAGATTTCGCGCCGAAAGTGCTCGCGATGTGCCGGCCGGACTGGGCCGACACGGGGAAAGTCTATGACTTTCCGCAAGATCGCGTTCTCGTCTTCCAGGCGCCACGGCCCGGCTAGCTCGCGTCTCGCCAAGCGACTGCCGATCGTGTAGAGCGCAACACCAAATCAGATGAGGAACTCGGATGTCACGCGGCGTCGGAACGGTCGAAAAGCGGCTCAACGAACTCGGCTTCGCTCTTCCGCAACCTGCGGCGCCGGTCGCGGCCTACGTGCCTTTCGTCATCGCAGGTGACTTGCTTGTTGTCTCAGGTCAATTGCCGCTCGGGCCCGATGGCAAGATCGATCCAGCTCATCGCGGCAAACTTGGAGGCGCGATCTTCAATGAAGCCGGCCAGGCGGCCGCGCGCGTTTGTGCGCTCAATGTGCTAGCGCAAGTGAAGGCCGCGATCGGCAATCTCGACCGCGTGCGCCGAGTCGTGCGGCTTGGCGGCTTCATCAATTGCGTGCCCGACTTCAACGCGGTCCCCGCAATCATGAACGGCGCGTCGGATGTGATCGTCAAAATATTCGGCGAGCGCGGCAAGCACGCGCGTTCGACCATCGGTGTCGCGCAATTGCCGCTTGACGCTGCGGTCGAAGTGGAAGGCATGTTCGAGATCGACGCGTGAGCGCACCCGCCTGGTTGACGGCACGGCCGATAGCGCACCGCGGATTGCACACGCGAGAAAACGGTATCATCGAGAACACGCTTTCGGCGGCGCATGCGGCGATCGAACGCGGCTTCTCGATCGAGTGCGACGTGCAGCTGACAGGGGACGGAGAGGCCGTTGTTTTCCACGATTTCACGCTGGAGCGCCTGACAAATGGCAGCGGCGAGGTCCTCGCGAGGAGCGCTGCCGCGCTTTCCACGCTCGCGATTAAAGACAGCGCCGACCGCATCTCGACGCTTGCGGCGTTCCTCGCGGCGATCGATGGACGCGCACCGCTGATCATCGAAATCAAAAGTCGCTTCGATGGCGATTGGCGGCTCGCCGAAAGAGTCGCTGCTGTGAGTGGCGACTATGGGGGTCCGATTGCAATAAAGAGCTTCGACGCGCAGGTCATCGCGCACCTGCGCGTCAATGCCAATCGCCACGGTATCGACCGCCACCCTCTCGGTATTGTTGCCGAGGCGCGCTATGACGACCACAAACCACCCCTGCCGCCGTCCACGCGCGAAAACCTCGCCGCGTTCCTGCACTATCCGCAGACGCGTCCAGATTTCCTCTCCTGGCGGGTGGACGATCTGCCACACGCGATTCCCTTCCTGGCGCGGACCGAGCTCGACATGCCGGTGACCGCGTGGACGGTACGCCGCGAGGCGCAGCGAGCGCTTGCAGCGCAATGGGCCGACCAGATCGTCTTCGAAGGGTTTTTGCCTTAGCGGTTGCCCGGCGGCTCGCGACCGCTAGAATCTTGCAGTGCAGCAAGAGCGCCGATGAGTCTCGCCGAAATCAAGATCACCGTGCACCGATCGATCGCGGATATCGCCCCGGCCGAGTGGAACGCCTGCGCGAATCCGGCACGCCTAGACGCACCTGATATTGCCGCGGATGGCCTGTATCAAGGCGAACGCCACAACCCTTTTCTCAGCCATGCTTTCCTGCACGCGCTTGAAGCGTCGGGCAGCGTCGGCGCGCGCGCTGGCTGGGCGCCGTTCCATCTGGCGATCGAAAACGAGCGGAAAAAGATCGTCGCGATTGCGCCTTGCTATTTGAAATCGCATTCGCAGGGCGAATACGTCTTCGATCATGCCTGGGCCGATGCTTACGAGCGCGCCGGCGGCGACTATTATCCGAAGCTCCAGGTGTCGGTGCCGTTCACGCCCGTGAATGGGCGCCGCCTGCTTGTCGCCGGCGAGAACGATGCTGGGTCGCGCGCGGCGCTTATCGCCGGCTTGCGCGCCTTGCGCCAGCAGGCCGGCGCATCCTCGGTGCACGTCACCTTTCCGACGCCACAAGAATGGCACGCGCTCGGCGATGCAGGTTTCCTGCAACGCACCGGCCAGCAATTTCATTTCTTCAATTCCGGCTATGCCAATTTTGAGGAATTTCTCTCCGAGCTTGCGTCGCGCAAACGCAAGGCCATCCGCAAAGAGCGCGAAGCTGCGCGACGCGACGGAATCGAGATCGAATGGATAACCGGGCGCGATCTCACTGAAGCGCATTGGGACGCGTTCTTCGCGTTCTACATGGACACGGGGTCCCGCAAGTGGGGGCGGCCCTACCTTACTCGCAAGTTCTTCTCGCTTGTCGGCGGGACGCTCGCCGATCGCATCCTGCTCGTGATGGCCAAACGCGCCGGACGCTATATAGCCGGAGCCCTCAACTTCATCGGCGACGATGCGCTTTACGGGCGCAATTGGGGCGCGATCGAAGAGCATCCGCTACTGCATTTCGAAGTCTGTTATTATCAAGCGATCGAGTTCGGAATTACGCGGAGGCTGAGACGCGTTGAGGCCGGTGCGCAAGGCGAACATAAGCTCGCGCGTGGATACCGTCCCGTGACAACCTATTCCGCGCATGATTTTGCGGATCCGCGCATGACGCGGGCTATCGGCGATTACCTGAAGAGCGAGCGCCAGCATGTCGAAGCGGCGATCGATTTCTACGGCGAGCATGTGCCGTTCCGCAAAGTCCCGGAGCCGCAATGCAGGTGACCTGCGGGCAAGAACACGCTATGCAGCGCGCGTGACGCAAGCGCCCAAAATCCTAATCTTCGATTCCGGCCTCGGCGGGCTCACCGTGTATCGCGAGATTGCGCGGCTGCGGCCTGAGGCGCGCTACACCTACCTCGCCGACGATGCGGCGTTTCCCTATGGCGCATTGAGCGAGACTGGGCTTGTTGCGCGCGTGCAAGCGGTGCTCGCGGCGGCCATCGCCGAGCATGCGCCCGATATTGTCGTCATCGCCTGCAACACCGCCTCCACCTTGGTGCTGCCGCCGCTGCGGTCGGCCTATCCCGCGCTGCCGTTTGTCGGCACGGTGCCGGCCGTCAAGCCCGCCGCCGAACGCTCGCGCTCGCAAATGATTTCCGTGCTGGCGACACCCGGCACCGTCGCGCGTGATTATACGCGCACCCTCATCGCGACCCATGCCGGCCATTGCCGCGTCACGCTTGTCGGCTCGCAAATGCTCGCGTCTCTCGCCGAGGCCGAAATGAAGGGCGAAGCGATCGACCCGACCGCGATCGCCCGCGAAATCGCGCGGTGTTTTGTGAATGAGGACGGCGCGCGAACGGACACGATCGTGCTCGCCTGCACGCATTATCCGTTGCTGCAGGATCATTTTGATCGTCTCGCCGCGTGGCCGGTCGAATGGATCGATCCGGCGCCAGCGATCGCACGGCGCGTCGATGCGGTTCTCTCCGAAAAATTCGTGTCGGGTGCAGAAAGCCAGAACACGCAGCCGGGCCGCGCGCTCTTCACCAGCGGCCGGCGGCCGCCGGGCTCTCTCGAAAGAGCATTGCTGAAACTGAGATTACAAGCATTAGACTGCGCGCCGATGCCGGCCGCTGTCGCCTGAGCCATCGACAAAGTCAGGGAGTCGAATATGCCGCGCAACAAGGGATTCGTTCTTGCCTCACGCCCAAAAGGCGAAGCGAACGCTTCGAACTTTCGCCTGATCGAGCAGGACGTCGGCGAGCCCGGCGAGGGACAGGTGCTGGTCAAGCACCATTATCTCTCGCTCGATCCCTACATGCGCGGGCGCATGGACGAATCGAAATCCTACGCGGCATCGCAAAAGATCGATGACGTCATGATTGGCGGCACGGTTGGCGAGATCGTCGCGTCAAAGAACCCGAATTTCAAGGTCGGCGATCACGTCGTCGATGCGAATGGCGGCTGGCAGCTATACAAGCTCTCAGACGGCAAGAGCCTCAACAAGATCGATACGAGCCGCGTGCCGATCCAAGCCTTTGTCGGCGCCCTTGGCATGCCTGGTGTCACCGCCTGGTACGGCTTGAACAAGATCATCGCGCCGAAGAAGGGCGAGACTGTTGTCGTCTCTGCCGCGACAGGTGCCGTCGGCTCGATCGTGGGGCAACTCGCCAAGGGCAAAGGCGCGCGCGCCGTCGGCATCGCCGGCGGCCCGGACAAGTGCAAGTATGCGACGGATGAACTCGGCTACGATGTCTGCGTCGATCACCGCGCGCCGGATTTCGCCGAGAAGCTGAAAGCGGCGCTGCCGGACGGCGTCGACGGCCTGTTCGAGAATGTCGGCGGGCAACCGTTCGCCTTGACGACGCGGCGGCTCAATGCGTTTGCGCGCATCGCCATTTGCGGGCTCATCGCCTCCTACGAAGGCAAGGAAAAATCCAGCCTCGAAGATGTGCGTGTCCTTCTCGTCAATCGCGCCAAGATCGAGGGCTTCATCGTCTCCGATCATCTGGCGCTTTGGCCGGAGGCGCTGAAGGAGCTGATCGAGCTTGCCGCGACCGGCAAGCTCAAGTGGAAGGAAACCGTCGCTCAAGGTCTCGAGAGCGCACCGGAAGCCTTTTTCGGCATGCTCAAAGGCAAGAATTTCGGCAAGCAGCTGGTCAAGCTGATCTGAAGTGGCGCGGAACAGCGCCTGCCCCCGCACGTTCTTCCCGCACACGGGAGGATAAAATGAGCAAGGAAGCCAAGGGCCAGAAGCCGGAAGCGCTCTCAACCTTCAAGGCTGCGGCGCAAACCGGCGAGAAAGTGAAGCCGAAAGGGCTTGGCGTGGAAGCGGACAGGAAGACCGCGCCACCGCGCGATGACCTCAAGGCGGAGCAGAAAGCCGCCGCCGACATCTTGCGAGCCGGCGCGGAGCGGGATCCCGCCCGCGCCGACAAGGCGATCGACAGTCGCAAGGACAAGGACAAACGGGACGTCTGACCTGAGCGGCGGCTGCGAAAGCTCGCAGCCGCCGCTCAGGAACCGCTAGTGCACGCTTTGCGGAGCCGCGGTTAGATCATAGCGATCGAGGTTCATCACCTTCGTCCACGCAGCGACGAAGTCGTGCACAAACTTCTCCTGAGAATCCGCACACGCATAGACTTCCGCAAGCGCGCGCAGCTGCGAATGTGCGCCGAAGATCAGGTCGACGCGTGTGGCGGTCCACTTGGTCTCGTTCGTTTTGCGGTCGCGGCCCTCGTATACGTTGTCGCCGGCCGGGCTCCATTGCGTCGCCATCGTCAGCAGGTTGACGAAGAAGTCATTGGTCAGCGTCCCCGGTCGCTTGGTCAGGACGCCGTGCTTGGACTGCTCGAAGTTTGCGCCAAGAACGCGCAGGCCGCCGACAAGGACGGTCATCTCCGGCGCCGTCAGCCGAAGCAATTGCGCGCGATCGACGAGAGCCTCTTCAGGCATCATGAACTGATGCTTGTCGCTGACATAGTTGCGGAAGCCGTCAGCGCGCGGTTCGAGCGGCGCGAAGGACGCGACATCTGTCTGTTCCTGCGCCGCATCCATACGCCCCGGCGCAAATGGAACAGTCACATTCACACCCGCGTCTTTCGCCGCTTTTTCCACCGCGGCGCTGCCGCCAAGAACGATAAGGTCGGCAAGCGAGATTTTCTTTTCACCTGCGGCCGAGCCATTGAAGTCCTTCTGAATGCCCTCAAGCTTTTCGAGCACCGTCTTAAGCTGTGTCGGATCGTTCACCTCCCAGCTCTTCTGAGGCGAAAGCCGGATGCGCGCGCCGTTAGCGCCGCCGCGCTTGTCGGAGCCGCGGAAGGTCGAAGCCGAAGCCCAGGCGGCCGAGACAAGCTGCGGCACGGATAATCCGCAGCCGAGGATTTTCGCCTTAAGCGCAGTGACATCCTTCTGATCGATCAACGGATGATCGACGGCCGGAATCGGATCCTGCCAGATCAGCGTTTCTTTCGGCACAAGCGAGCCGAGATAGCGTGCTCTCGGCCCCATGTCGCGATGCGTCAGCTTGAACCAGGCGCGCGCGAACGCGTCCGCGAACTGATCCGGATTCTCATGAAAACGGCGTGAGATTTTTTCGTAAGCAGGGTCGAAGCGCAGCGCCAGGTCTGTGGTCAGCATTCGCGGCACGTGCTTCTTCGATGGATCGTGCGCGTCCGGTACGTCTGCAGGTGCATCTTTCGCACTCCATTGCCACGCGCCAGCCGGGCTCTTGGTCAGTTCCCACTCGTATTTGAACAGGTTGTCGAAGAAGCGATTGCTCCACTTCGTCGGCGTTTGCGACCAGATGACTTCAGGGCCGCCGGTGATCGTGTCCGCCCCGAATCCCGTGCCATGCGTACTTTTCCAGCCGAGACCCTGATCCTCGAGGGCGCCCGCTTCCGGTTCCGGGCCCATGAAGGAGGGATCGCCGGCGCCGTGCGTTTTGCCGAGCGTATGCCCCCCTGCAATCAGCGCGACCGTCTCCTCGTCGTTCATCGCCATGCGGAAGAAGGTTTCGCGAATGTCTTTCGCCGCCGCGACCGCGTCCGGCTTGCCGTTCGGCCCTTCCGGGTTGACGTAGATCAATCCCATCTGAACCGCGCCGAGCGGGTCTGCAAGCTGCCGCTCGCCGCTGTAGCGCTCGTCACCGAGCCATGTTCCCTCGGGACCCCAGAACAGCTCTTCCGGCTCCCACACATCGGCCCGTCCCCCCGCGTAGCCGAACGTTTTGAAGCCCATCGATTCAAGCGCGACATTGCCGGCAAGGATCATCAAGTCGGCCCAGGACAGCTTGCGCCCGTATTTTTGCTTAATCGGCCATAGCAACCGGCGTGCTTTGTCGAGATTGGCATTGTCCGGCCAGCTGTTCAGCGGCGCAAAGCGCTGTTGGCCGTTTCCGGCGCCGCCGCGGCCATCGGTGGTGCGGTACGTGCCGGCACTATGCCAAGCCATGCGGATCATCAGGCCGCCGTAATGACCGAAATCGGCCGGCCACCATTCCTGCGAATCCATCATCAGCGCGTGCAGGTCCTTGACGACGGCATTCAGGTCGAGGCTCTTGAATTCCTCGGCGTACTTGAAGTCCTTGCCCATCGGGTCGGATAGCAGCGAGTTCTGATGCAGGCCACTCAGGTCGAGCTGGCTTGGCCACCAGTCGCGGTTCGTCCTTCTGCGAACATCGTCCTTGCGGGCGCCGCCGGTAAACGGGCACTCAGTCGGTTGGTCCATCAACGTCTCCTGTCGCGTTGTCAGGCAGATAACCCATTGAGTCGTTCAGATGAAGAGATTTACGCGACTAACCGTGCTCGCGGATGCTCCGAATGATTTCTAGATACCGCGCTCGGCGCAGAGCGGCAGGCGCTCGTCTCCATATTTTGCGCTTTACTCTGCGTTGGAGAACGAGTATCGACCTGCGCATCCGGCGCGCCCTCTTGGGCGCGTCCGGCTTTTCACGCACCCGTGGTCCGCTCGATCGGACCTGTCGGCCCTAACACTCGGGCAGCAGGAGGGCGCGTTCCTAACCAAAGGGAATCGCGATGACGAAACGCGCAGAAGCAAAGTACAAGCTCGACCGCCGTATGGGCCAGAACATCTGGGGGCGGCCGAAGAGCCCGGTCAACCGGCGCGAATACGGCCCCGGTCAGCATGGCCAGCGGCGCAAGGGTAAGCTCTCCGACTTCGGCACGCAGCTCAAAGCCAAGCAGAAGCTCAAAGGCTATTACGGCAATATTTCCGAAAAGCAGTTCCGCAAATATTACGCCGAGGCGATCCGCATGAAAGGCGACTCGGGCGACAACCTGATCGGTCTCCTGGAGCGTCGGCTCGATGCGGTCGTCTACCGCGCCAAATTCGCGGCGACGCCTTTTGCCGCGCGCCAGTTCGTCAATCACGGGCACGTGCGCGTCAACGGCCGGCGCGTCAACATCCCATCTTACCAGGTGAAGCCCGGCGACACGATCGAGGTGAAGGAAAGCTCGAAGCAGCTCGTCACCGTGCTTGAAGCCTCGCAACTCGCCGAGCGTGATGTGCCGGAATTCTACGAGGTCGATCACTCCAAGATGACGGCAAAGCTCTCACGGGTGCCGCTGCCAAACGAGGTGCCCTACCCCGTGATGATGGAGCCAAATCTCGTTATCGAGTTCTATTCGCGCTGAGGCTCTACTCCGCGCATGCAAAAGGCCGCCGCTTTGGCGGCCTTTTCTTTTTGCGGCGCTGCTTGACAACACCGCTTGGTCGGTCCGACCCTTGCGAAAATATTGCACGCCTTCGAGCGCCAGGGAGGACATCATGGACCTGACCCCGCAACAAATCGCGCATTTCCATGAAGAGGGCTGGTTGTTCCTGCCCGAACTCTTCACGCTAGAAGAAATCGCGCTGCTGCGACGCGAAGCGGAGGGCATCTATGCCCATCAACGCCCGGAAGTGTGGCGCGAGAAGAGTGGCGCGCCGCGCACGGCGTTTGCCGCCCATCTCTACAACGAGGCGTTCCGTCTCCTCGGCGCGCATCCGCGCATGATCCGCCCGGTCGAACAGGTGTTCGGCGAACAGGTCTATATGCATCAGTTCAAGATCAACGCGAAGTCGGCCTTCACCGGCGAAGTCTGGCAATGGCACCAGGATTACGGCACGTGGAAACGCGACGACGGGATGCCACTGCCGCGCGCGATGAACATTTCCGTGTTCCTCGATGAAGTGATGCCGATCAACGGTCCGTTGATGCTGGTGCCGAAGTCGCACAAGGCCGGCGATCTCAAAGCGTCACACGACCTGGAGACAACCTCCTATCCCCTGTGGACGCTCGACAACGACACGGTGACGCGGCTCGTGCAGGAAGGCGGCATCCATGCCGCGACCGGCAAGGCCGGCGGCATGCTGATGTTTCACGGCAATCTCGTGCATGGCTCTGCCGGCAACATCACGCCGTATCCGCGCAAGATCGTATATCTCACCTTGAACGCCGTCTCGAATTACATCCGCACGCCAACGCGGCCGGAATTCATCGCGCATCGCGATTTCCGGCCGATCATACCGGTCGCCGACGACGCGCTCTTGCAAGAGGCGCGCAAGGTTCCGGCGGCGGCTTAAGTCAGATGAATCTGCATTATCTCCTCGCCGCGCGCGTCGCGGCGGGAAAGCCCGTTCGCGTCGTCCTCATCGGCGCCGGCAAATTCGGCTCAATGTTTCTGTCGCAGGTGCCGACGACCCCGGGGCTCGAAGTCGCTTCTATCGCGGACCTTTCGCCAGATCGCGCGCGCGAAGCGTGTCGTGGCGTCGGCTGGGATGACGCGCGGATCGCCGCAACCAAGTTCACCGACGATGCAGGCGCTGCGATGGGCCGCGGCGACATCGAAGTTGTCATCGAGGCAACCGGCAATCCTGCCGCCGGCATCCGTCACGCGCGTCTTGCAATGGCAGCTGGCAAGCACGTCGTCATGGTCAATGTCGAGGCCGATGCGCTTGTCGGACCGCTGCTCGCCAAGGAAGCGCAGCGTGCAGGTGTCATCTACTCGCTTGCTTACGGCGACCAGCCGGCGCTGACGGCGGAACTCGTCGATTGGGCGCGCGCCGCGGGCTTTCGCGTCGTCGCGGCCGGCAAGGGCACGAAATATCTGCCGCTTTATCATTCCGTCACACCTGACGATGTCTGGGGTCACTATGGACTGACGCCGGACGAAGCCAAACGCGCCGGCATGAATCCACAAATGTTCAATTCGTTTCTCGACGGCACAAAGTCCGCGATCGAGATGGTGGCGATTGCCAACGCCACCGGGCTCGACGTGCCGGAGAACGGCCTCGCCTTCCCATCGTGCGGCGTTGACGATCTGCCGCATATTTTGCGTCCGCGTGCGGCGGGCGGCATACTCGATCATGCCGGTATGGTCGAAGTCGTGTCTTCGATCGAACGCGATAGCCGTCCGGTCTTCCGCGACCTGCGCTGGGGTGTCTACGTTGTCATTGAGGCGCCGAATGACTACGCCTCCGCCTGTTTCAAGCAATACGGATTGAAGACGGACGAAAGCGGCCGCTACGCCGCGATGTACAAGCCCTATCACTTGATCGGGCTGGAGCTCGGCGTCTCCGTATTGTCCGCCGCTCTGCGCGGCGAGCCGACAGGTCAGCCGCGCGAGCTCCGCGGCGACGTCGTGTCCGTCGCCAAGCGCGATCTTAAGGCCGGTGAGACGCTAGATGGCGAGGGTGGCTATACGGTGTGGGGCCGCGCCGCCCCGGCGCAGACAAGTCTCGCGCTCGGCGCATTGCCGATCGGTCTCGCGCATCGGCTACCGCTCACGCGCAGCGTTCCGCACGGCGAGGTCGTTCGCTGGAGCGATGTCGATGTGAGCCGCGCCGATGCGCTGACTGCGGATGCGATCAAAACGCGGCACACGATGGAGACAGAGTATGGCGGCGAGAAAACCGCCGGACGCGCGCTTGAGACGGCCTAAGGTTCGCTACGCCGCCATCGACGTCGTCGTACTGCGCGGCCGGTAAGACAGGGCCTCGGCAAGGTGCTCGCGCCGCACCAGCGGCGAGCCCGCGAGATCGGCGATCGTGCGTGCAAGCTTCAAGACACGATGGAAGCCGCGCGCCGACAAGCGCATGCGTTCCGCAGCGTCCCGCACCAGGTTGGAGCCAGCTGTATCTGGCCGCGCGATGTCTTCGATTAATGCCGCCGGCGCGGCTGCATTCGTTGTCAGTCCGGGTAGACCGAGCGCCGAATAGCGCGCACGCTGCAATTCGCGCGCGGCCGCTACGCGCGCGGCAACATCAGCCGAACCTTCCGCCGGCGCCGGCAAAATCAGGTCGGCAGCGCTCACCGCAGGGACCTCGATCTGCAGATCGATGCGGTCGATCAGCGGACCCGACAATCGCGCTTGATACTGCGCGGCGCAGCGCTCGTTCGGCTGCCGCCGGCAAGAATAGCCCGGATCGATCGCGTGGCCGCAGCGGCACGGATTCATCGCCGCGACGAGCTGGAAGCGCGCGGGATAGACGACGCGGTGATTGGCGCGCGAGATCGCGACTTCGCCCGTTTCCAGAGGTTGGCGCAGGGAGTCGAGCGCCTGCGGTGCGAATTCCGGCAACTCGTCGAGAAACAGCACGCCGTGGTGCGCGAGCGAGACTTCACCCGGCCGTGCATGCAATCCGCCGCCGACGAGCGCCGCCATCGAGGCGGAATGATGCGGCGCGCGGAATGGTCGTCGGTCCGTGAGCTCGCCGCCTGCGAGCGCACCGGCAACGGAATGAATCATCGACACATCGAGCAATTCGCGTGGCGACAGCGGCGGCAGGATCGAGGGAAGCCGCGCCGCGAGCATGCTCTTGCCCGCACCGGGCGGCCCGTTCATGAGCAGGTTGTGACCGCCGGCTGCGGCGATTTCGAGCGCGCGTTTGGCGCTTTCCTGACCCTTGATGTCGCGCAAATCCGGCATAGCGGGACCGAGTGCCCGCACCGCCGGTTCCGGCCGCGCTAAAACCTGCGTGCCTTTGAAGTGATTGGCGAGCTGAATTAGCGAACGCGGCGCAATCACGTCGATGTCGCTCGACGCCCACGCTGCTTCCGGTCCGCAGCTTTCCGG
>JAFAVH010000167.1 GCA_019242655.1 Methylobacteriaceae bacterium | reverse complement strand
GGACGTGCGTTGCTCCTATAGCATCAACCAGGATTTCGTGCCGCTCGCGGCACGGCGCGCGAAGAAGCTCGCGGCTTTCGTCAATCGGGTCATGCCTCATGTCAATGGCGAGCCAGGCCCGCGCTTCGACGACCTCGCATGCGCAATCGAAGTCGACGCGTCGCTGCCGGAATATCCGGCCGGTGCGCCGTCGCCGCAGATCGAAGCGATCGCGCGCCATGCTGCGGCACTGATCAACGATGGCGACACGATCCAGATCGGCATCGGCAAGGTGCAGTCGGCAATCATACGCGGGCTCGATGCGCATCGCGACATCGGCGTGCATTCCGGCATGATCGATGATGCGATCGTCGAGCTTGCAGAGGCGGGCGTGATCACCGGGCGCAAGAAGGATTTCGATCAAAGCAAGATAATTGCCGGAATGGTCTTCGGCACGCGTGCGACATACGCGTTCTGCACCCGCCCGCAGGTCGAGTTCCGCGCCGCCGATTATACGCATGCGCCGAAAGTTCTGGGCGAGGTCAAGAATTTCGTCGCGATCAACAGCGCGGTCGAGATCGATCTCTTCGGTCAGACCAATGCGGAGGTGATCGCAACCGGATTGGTCAGCGGCTCGGGCGGCCTCCATGATTTCATGATCGGCGCGCGGCTGTCGCCGAACGGCCGCTCGATTGTGGCGCTGCCCGCGACGGGCGGCGACGTCTCGCGCATCGTCGCGCAGATTTGCGCGCCGGGCATCGTCACCGGCCTGCGCAGCGACGCCGATATTTTCGTCACCGAGCATGGCGTGGCACGCGTGCGCGACCTTGCGCAAGATGCGCGCGCCGAAGCGCTGATTGCGATCGCGGCGCCGGAACATCGCGCGGCGCTGACGGAGCAATGGCGCGAGATGCGGAAGCGCCTATGAGCAAGGCTCAATTCGAAGGCCTGATCAGCGGCGAACGGCGTCTGTCGCGGGCCGAGCTCGGCGCGCGCGTACTGCGTGCTGCGCGCGGTTTCGATGAGCTCGGCGTCGGCGAAGGCGATTGCGTCGCGCTGCTCCTGCGCAACGATTTCGCTTTCTTCGAAGCTTCGCTCGCTGCAATGCGGCTCGGCGCTTATGCCGTGCCGATCAACTGGCACTTCAAAGCCGACGAGGTCGGCTACATCCTGCGCGATTGCGCGGCGCGTGTGCTTGTCGTGCATGCCGATCTTTTGCTGGGAATCGCGGGCGCGATCCCCGCGGGCACGGCCTGCCTCGTCGTGCAAACGCCGCCGGAGGTTTGCGCGGCCTATCGCATCGATCCCGCGCTCGCGCGTTTGCAAGCAAACGCGACCGATTGGGATCGTTGGGTCGCGAGTCACACGCCGCATGAAGGCGCAATGCGGCGCCCGACCTACAGCATGATCTACACGTCGGGCACGACCGGCAACCCGAAAGGCGTGCGTCGCCATGCGCCGAGCCCGGACGACGAGCGCAAGACGGAAGACTTGCGCCGCGCCGTCTACGGTTCTCGCGAAGGCATGATCGCCGCTTTGCCAGGCCCGCTTTATCACAGCGCGCCGAACTCGTTCGGCCTGCGCGCCGTGCGCGACGCGTCATGCACGATCCTCGTGCCGCGCTTCGATGCCGAAGAGCTGCTTGCCATCATCGAGCGGCATCGCGTGACGCATATGTTCATGGGGCCGACCATGTTCGTGCGCCTATTGAAGCTGCCGGAGCAAGTGCGCCGCCGCTATGACGTGTCGTCGCTCGAATTCATCATCCATGCCGCCGCGCCCTGTCCGGCCGACGTGAAGCGCGCGATGATCGAATGGTGGGGTCCGACCCTCAACGAATTCTACGGCGGCACGGAGAGCGGGCCGGTGACCTTGTCTTCGAGCGCGGATTTTCTCGCCCATCCCGGCACGGTCGGGCGCGTCGTTCCGGGCGCGATCGTGCGCGCGCTCGACGAGGATGGCAACGAAGTTCCGGCTGGCACGCCGGGCGAACTCTTCATGCGCATCCCGTATTATCCGGATTTTACCTATCACAATCAGCCGGAGAAGCGCCGCGAGGTCGAGCGCGACGGACTGATGACGATCGGCGATGTCGGCTATTTCGATGCGGAGGGTTATCTCTATATCTGCGACCGCAAGCGCGACATGGTGATTTCAGGCGGCGTCAACATCTATCCCGCCGAGATCGAGGCGGCGATCCTAGCGCTCGACGGCGTCAAGGATTGCGCGGTGTTCGGCATTCCCGACGCGGAATTCGGCGAGACTTTGATGGCGATCGTCGAGCCGCAGGACGGCGCGGTGATCGCGCCTGACGACGTGCGCGCTTATCTGCAAGCGCAGCTCGCCGATTACAAGGTGCCGCGCCGCATTGAGATCGGCCGCGATCTGCCGCGCGAGGATTCCGGCAAGATTTTTAAGCGGCGCCTGCGCGAGCCGTACTGGCGTGAAGCGGGTAGGGCGATTTAGGCGTCATTGCGAGCGAAGCGGAAGCGATCCAGAGCAAACGCTCATATTTGCAGAACAGCCTCTGGATTGCTTCGTCGCTTGCGCTCCTCGCAATGACGGCGTGCGTCACCCCCGCCCGATGATCGAGATCGAGCACACATTCTGGTGCGGGAAGCCGCCGAGATTGTGCGTCAAGCCGAGCGTCGGCCCCTTCTTGCGCTGGCGTGCGCCCGCTTTGCCCTGCATTTGCAGATAAAGCTCGTAGATCATACGCAAGCCCGAGGCGCCGATCGGGTGGCCGAAGCATTTGAGGCCGCCGTCGATCTGGCACGGGATCTGGCCATCGGCATCGTAGAAGCCGTCAAGCACGTCGTTGATGGCGCGACCTTCGGCGGAGATGTGCAAGTCCTCCATCGTGACAAGCTCGGTCACCGAGAAGCAATCGTGCACCTCGATAAGATCGACCTCGGCGCGCGGATCCTTCACGCCCGCCTCTTGATAGGCACGCTTCGAGGCAACGCGTGTTGTCGCGAAATACGAGCCATCCCAGGAATTGTGCTGCGCCTCGACGCCGTTCGAGACGGAAAGCTGCAGCGCCTTCACCGTGATGAGATCGCGCTTTCCCAAGCTCTTCGCGATTTCCGGCGTGGTGACGATCGCGCAGGCCGAACCATCCGAGACGCCGCAGCAATCGAACAAACCGAGCGGCTCGGCGACGAGCGGGGCGCCGAGCACCTGGTCGACCGTGAGGGCGCTGCGCAAATGCGCCTTTGAATTCTTCGTCGCGTTATCGTGACTCTTCACCGAAATATGCGCCATGGCGCGCTTCAGATCGTCGCGCGAGGCGCCGTGCTTCGTGCGATAAGCGGAAGCAAGCTGCGCAAACGAGCCGGGCGCGGAAAAATTCGCCCACCACATCTGATTGAGATTGCCGCGGCTCCTCTGCGGCAAACCACCATAACCGGTGTCCTTCAGCTTCTCGACGCCGAGCGCGAGCGCGATGTCTGCGGCGCCCGACGCAACCGCGTAAACCGCGCCGCGGAACGCCTCGGTGCCCGACGCGCAATAATTCTCGACGCGCGTCACCGGCACGAGCGGCAGCCGCAATGCCATCGCGAGCGGCACGCCGGACTTGCCGACATGCTGCTCCTCGATCGCGGTTGCGAGCCACGCCGCCTCAATCTGGTTCTTTTCGATGCCGGCGTCAGCGACCGCTTCCTCGAACGCCTCGACCATGAGGTCGTCGGCCTCGCGGTCCCAGCGCTCGCCGAATTTCGAGCAGCCCATGCCGAGAATGGCGACCTTGTCTCTGATGCCGCTAGCCATGTGACGCTCCTTTCAGCCGCCATCGCCGATACCGCCCGCGGGCGCGGCTTTCCAGAAATAGCGTGTGAATCCGCGCTGCGGATCGCGGTCTTTCACGCGAAACACCATGTCCATGTCGCGTCCGACGTCGAGCTGACCCGGGTCGATGTCGGTGAAATCCATCATGATGCGGCCGCCGACCTCGAACTGCACCATGCCGTAGCAGGCGGGCGGATCGGGCGTGTAGGTGAGCTCGTCCGCCGTGTAGCTCATGATCTTGCCGTCGAGATCGGCGAAAGGCTGGTCTTCCTGCGTGTGCGATGCGTTGCAATTCGGATTGACGCAAATGTTCGACTTCGGAAATTGCACAGTACCGCAAACGCTGCAGCGCCCGCCGATGAATCCCGTCAGCATGTCGCGCTTGCGATAAAGCGCCGAGAGCGCAATTGCTTTGTCGACTTCGGAGCGCATGCCGCGCTCCATCGTGACGAGTTCGTTGAAGGAGAGATACTTGTTGTAATTCTTTTCTTCGCGGCGGCGCGCGAGATGCCCTTTGACGCCGAGCTTCGGCTTGAACGCGCCGATGCGGTCGGTCGCGCGGAAAGCGAGCGCGTCCGAGCCCTGGCCGAAACCCGCAACGACAATGAGATCGCCCGGCTTTGCATTCTCCAGCGCGCGGGAGAGCATGAGCAGCGGATGCGCTGCGCCGGTTTCGCCGCAGGTCGCGCTCATATTGTCCTGCACGGCCGCGTCCGGCATGCCGGCTTTTTTGGCCAGCGCGGCGGCGACGCGCGGCAAGGTGCACGGCATGCAGAAGGCGGAAATGTCGGCGGCGGCGATGCCGGTCTCCTTCAGCAATGAAGCCAAAGTCTCGGCGACGATCTTCTGGTAGCCCTCGTCGCGGATCCAGCGCTCCTCCCAGGGATAATCGTAGGCGAATCCGTCGGCGCGGAAATGATCGACGAAATCGACGGTGCGCGTTGCCTTGCCGACGAGCTCGGCGATGACATCGCCTGTTCCGACGAGCAGGGCCGCTGCGCCGTCGCCGACATGCATTTCGAGCGTGCCGGCGGCTTTCGTCTGGCGCTTGTCCGCGGCGACGACGAGTTGCGGACCGGCATCCGCCGCGTCGAGCGCCAGCGAAAGCGCCGACGTCCCCGCGCGCTGCGTCGCCGCGTGATCATGCGCTGCGATATCGCTCTTGAGGTTCAGCGCGCCGGCGACGATGCCGGCATTGAGCCGGTCGAGGAACGGGAAGCTCGTCGAAGCAAAATGCAGCGCAGCGATGTCGTCGCGATTGCGGTCGCTGAGGGAATCGCGCGCCGCGGCAACCGCCATCGTGACTGAATCCTCGTCCCAGTTCGCCATGGCGCGCTCGCCCTTGGCGCGCGATTTCAGAGCACTGTTGAACCAGCCGTTCGCCTGCGCGATCGCCGCGCGCGACAGACGGCGCATCGGGATATAGCCGCCAAAGGCCAGAATGCCGCGCGTCATTACAGCGGGTCCCAACAGAAAATATCGCCGGAGCGATCGAGCGGATAGAACGAGCTCTTCATTGCCGGCATTGCCCGCTCGGCGATCGTCTGCGGCGTCCAGCCCTCGGCTGAATGCACCGAACGCACCGGCCGCGATTGGCTCATCAGGAAAATTTCGTTCATGCGCACCGCAAAAATCTGTCCCGTGACGTCCTTTGCCGCATCGCTCGCGAGGTAGGCGACGATCGGCGCGATCTTTTCCGGCCCCATCGCCTTGATGCGCTCGACGCGCGCTTTCTCTTCCGGCGTCTCGTCGGGAATCGTGCCGATGAGCCGGCTCCACGCGAACGGCGACACGCAATTCGAGCGCACATTGAAGCGCTGCATGTCGAGTGCGATCGATTTCGACAGGCCGACAATGCCCATCTTCGCCGCGGCGTAATTTGCCTGGCCGAAATTGCCGACAAGCCCGCTGGTCGAGGTGAAATGCACGAACGAGCCGGATTCCTGCTCGCGGAAATGCGTCGCCGCGGCGCGCGCGACGTAGAAGCTGCCGAGGAGATGCACTTTGATGACGAGCTCGAAATCGACGACGCTCATCCTGTGAAAAATGCGGTCGCGCAAGATGCCGGCATTGTTGACGACGCAATCGATGCGCCCGAACGCGTCGATCGCGGTCTTGACGATGTTTGCCGCGAGTGCTGGCTCGGCGACGGAATCGAAATTCGCGACGGCTTCGCCGCCTTCGGCGCGGATTGCCTCGACGACCTCCTGCGCCGGAGCCTCGGCGCCGCCACCCTCGCCCTCGGCGTTGCCGCCGAGATCGTTGACGACGACCTTGGCGCCCTCGCGCGCGCACAGAAGCGCGATCTCGCGGCCGATGCCGCGGCCGCCGCCGGTAACAACGACGACTTTGTGGGCGAGGAGTCCGTCGGCCATGACGATCCGATACGAGAGGAGAGAGGCGTTTTGCCTCAGCAGGCTCCAAGCGTCAATGAAGCGGCCCGTTCCTCTTCGCGGCGATTTGCTCTAGCTTCAGCGCCGGTCTCGGGAGGGAAGCAAATGAAGCTGCAAAGCAACGCTACACGTATAACAGCGCGGGCAGTCACATCAGCCACGTTGCTTTATTGCAGCCTCGCGGCCGCGCAGACATCAGCGCCAACATTTCCCGACGCCAAGCAGAGCGATCCGCAGGCCAATGCCGTGATGCAGGGTTTTCCGCCGCCGCCCGATAAGACCGCGCGTTTCAGCGACGGATCGGCTTCGAAATTCCCCGCCTATCGCTGGTCATTCAGCCATCTGCGCGAATTGATGCCGAGCGCGGAGGTTTCACGCGGCGAGGGCCCCATCGCGATGCTGCCGCGCGAAGAGCGCGATCTCGGCTCGGTGAAGCTCACCACGATGGACGGTGCCTCGATGACGTTCGACGAGGCGCTGCAGAAGACATATGCCGACGGCATTGTCGTTCTGCACAAAGGCAAGATCGTTTACGAGCGCTATTTCGGCGCCGGCGCGCCGCTGCGGCCTCATGCGGGATTTTCGCTGACGAAATCTTTCGTCGGTACGCTCGCAAGCATGCTCGTCTCCGAGGGTAAGCTCGACCCCTCTGCTCCGGTGATCAAATACGTACCGGAACTCAAGTCGTCGGCCTATGGCGACGTCACCGTGCGTCAGGCGATGGACATGCTCGTCAACGCGAAATACTCCGAGAATTACGCCGATCCCAATGCGGAGATTTGGAATTACTCGCGCGCCGGCGGCTGGATTCCCACGCGACCTGACTATACGGGACCGCGCACCTATTACGATTTCCTCGTCACGCTGCAGAAGCAAGGTGAGCCTGGAGAGATTTTCGCCTACAACACCGTCACCGCGGAGGTGGTCGCCTGGATTGTCCAGCGCGCGACGGGTCAGAGGCTCGCCGATCTGCTTTCGGAGAAGATCTGGTCGAAGATCGGTGCCGAGAAAGACGCCTATTTCGTTGTCGATTCGATCGGCACCGCGAGCGGGGGCGGCGGATTCAATATGACCCTGCGCGATCTCGCGCGTTTTGGCGAGACGATGCGCAACAAAGGCCAGTTCAATGGCCAGCAGATCATTCCTACGCCTGTCGTCGAAGACATGACCAAAGGCGGTGACAAGCAGATCTTTGCGACAGGCGGCTACAAGACGTTGCCCGGCTGGTCATATCGCGCGTTCTGGTGGGTGACGAACAACGATCACGGGGCCTATATGGGTCGCGGCATTTACGGTCAGGCGCTGTACGTCGATCCGAAAGCCGAAATGGTGATCGCACGTTTCGCGTCGCATGCAATTGCCGGCAATCCATACAACGATCCAATCTCGCTGCCGGCCTATGCTGCGGTCGCAGACGAGCTGATGCGCAGCACCGAGGCGGGCGATCGCAATCCGAAATGAACGTTCTGCTCATCGGTTCCGGCGGACGCGAGCACGCGCTTGCGATTTCATTAGTGAAGAGCCCGCATCTGACGAAACTCTTTATCGCGCCCGGCAATCCTGGCACCGCGCAAGCCGGCGAGAACGTCGTCGTCGACATCGCCGATCATTCCGCCGTCGTTAATTTCTGCCGATTAATGCGGATCGAGCTTGTCGTCGTCGGGCCGGAGCAGCCGCTCGTCGATGGACTTGTCGATACGCTTGAGGCGGCGGGAATATCGGCTTTCGGACCGACGAAAGCGGCAGCGCGGCTCGAAGGATCGAAGGCGTTTACCAAGGAACTCTGCCGGCGCTACGCGATTCCGACCGCGGACTTCGAGCGGTTCGACGATCGCAAACATGCGCTCGATTACATTCGCGCCCGCGGTGCGCCGCTCGTCGTCAAGGCAGACGGATTGGCCGCCGGCAAGGGCGTCGTCGTCGCGGACACGCTTGCCGAAGCGGAAGCCGCGATCGGGTCGATGTTCGCCGGCGCGTTCGGCAGCGCCGGCGCCGAAATCGTCGTCGAAGAGCGTCTCGACGGCGAAGAGGTTTCGTTCTTCGCGCTTTGTGATGGCACGCGCGCGCTGCCCTTTGCCTCGGCGCAGGATCACAAGCGCGTCGGCGACGGCGACACCGGACCGAATACAGGCGGGATGGGCGCCTATTCGTCGGCGCCGGTGTTTACGCCGGACATGAAAGCGCGCGTTATGCGCGAGATCGTTGCGCCGACGATCGATGCGATGGCGCGCGAGGGCACGCCGTTCAAAGGCGTGCTGTTCGCCGGGCTGATGCTCACGAAGGACGGGCCGAAGCTCATCGAGTTCAACACGCGCTTCGGCGATCCGGAGACGCAGGTCATGCTGCCGCGGCTCGAAAGCGATCTCCTGTCGCTGATGCAGCAATGCGCGCGCGGCAAACTCACAACCGATGCGGTTCGCTTGTTGGACGAGACCGCGCTCACGGTCGTCATGGCGGCCGACGGCTATCCCGGCACGCCGAAGAAGGGCACGGAAATTCGCGGCGTCGAGAAAGCCGAGCGTATGCCGCATGTCATCGTCACGCATGCCGGCACGCGCCGCGACGGCAAGCGGCTTCTCGCCGATGGCGGTCGCGTGCTCAATGTGACGGCGCTCGCGCCAAATCTTGCCGAGGCGCGGCGGCGCGCCTATGCCGCGGTCGATGCGATCGATTGGCCCGAGGGGTTCTGCCGTAGGGATATCGGTTGGCGGGCGCTGGAGCGCGTGTGAACGCCACCACTTCCCCGGACGCGCGTGAGCGAAGCGTAGCGCGATCCGGGGTCCAGGGGCAGATGCTTCCGTTACGTAGGCGAAGATAAGTTTGCTCTGGGTCCCGGATGCCGCAACGCAGGCAAGCTTGCGCAGCCTGCGTACACTTAGCTGTGCGCGGCTCCGGGAATGTCAGCCCGGCCGGTACGCGGTCTCGATCGTGATCGAGCCGCCGATCGCGCGCGAAACGCAGGCGCAGATCTTCGTATTGGCGCGCCGCTCATCCTCATTGAAGAACACGTCGCGGTGATCGATCTCGGTGTCGCAGGCGATGACGTCGATGGCGCACAGGCCGCATTCGCCGCGCTCGCAATCCGACATGACATCGATGCCGGCTTTCACCAGCGCATGCAGCATCGTCTCGTTGGCGGCAACTCCGATCTCCTTGCCGAGCCGCGGGATTCTCACGACGAACGGCTCCGGCGCGTGATGTCCGGTCGTGCCGAACGTCTCGAACCGCAGATCAGTCGCTGGCCGGCCTGACGCTTTCCATGCGGCCTTCGCGGCCTCGATGAGACGCATCGGCCCGCAGAGATAGAGCTGGCCGTCCGGTGCGAGCCTGTCGATTTCATCCGCGACGGCGATGCGTCGGCCTTCCTCAGTGATGAAGAGATCGAGCTTGCCGCCATGCGCGGCGGAAAGCTCGTCATGAAACGGCACGCTGGTGCGCTCGCGATTGGCAAAGATGAGCCGGTATTTATGTCCTGCCTGGCGCAACGCGGCCGCCATGGAAACGATCGGCGTGATGCCGATGCCGCCGGCAACAAGCAGGTAGTCCGGCTTGCCGAAATCGAGGCTGAAATGATTGCGCGGTTCGGTGATTTTCAGCCGTGCACCTTCTTGCAGCGACCACATGTAGCGCGAGCCGCCGCGGCTCTTCTCCGCGCGCTTCACCGCGATCTTGTAGGTCGCATCGCCGCTGCCGACGAGCGAGTACGAGCGATGATCCGGCAGGTCGTCGATCAGCACGGAAATGTTGATGTGGCTGCCGGGCGCGAACGCCTTCCACGGCGCGCCGACCGGCGCAATCTCGAACTCGCGCACGTCGGGCGCAACGTCTCGCGTGCGGACGAGGCGCGCGTCGCTCCAATTCAGAATTTGCGGCATGGCGCCGGCTACTCCGCCGCCTGCAGCGCCGGCCCTCGCGTCTCTTGCGCAATCATCCTGTCGATCAGCCGCCGGCACCACATCGGCCCGGCATCGATGTTGAGATTGTAGAACGGCATGCGGGGATGCCGCACGATCGCGCGCTGTTGCGCTTCGAGAAACACGACGTCCTCGTCGTAGACGCCCTTGCCGTTGTTGACATGCGCGAGGTTGATCTTCTGCGTGAGTTCCGCGTCGTCGCGATGGAACAGGCGCACGAAATTCCAGTGATAGTGGCAGGTCGTCTCCGTCTCCGGCGTCACGGCGGCGAGAAAGGCGCCGTTGACGCCCTGGCTGCGGTCGCCTTCCGGCGCGCCGGTCCCGGCAGGCGCGACGCCGACATCGCCGACGACAATGTGCGGCACCTCGCAGCGGATAATCTGCCAGCGATCGACATTGCCGTCTTTGCCGAGCTGCCGCGCCCAGAAGGGCGGCGCCTCGATATTCTCCATCCAGCGCGTCACCGTCACGACGCGGTCGGTATAGGTCACGTCGAACGGCACATCGACGATCGCGTCATGCCCGATGCTGCCCGCATGAACATAAGTTTCGTGCGTGAGGTCCATCAGATTGTCGATGACGAGACGGTAGTCGCATTTGAGCGAGTAGAACGTGCCGCCTTCGCCGACCCATTCGGTGCCGTCGTTCCAATGGAAGTCGGGCATTTTGGCGGGATCGGCGAGCGCCGGATCGCCGGGCCATACCCACACCATGCGGTGGCGCTCGACAATCGGGAACGCGCGCACGCAAGCGGACGGATTGATCGTCTTTTGCGCCGGCATGAAGGTGCAGCGCCCTTCGGAATTGAATTCGATGCCGTGATAGCCGCATTGCACGTCGTCGCCTTTGAGCGCGCCGAGCGAAAGCGGCACGAGACGATGCCAGCAAGCGTCTTCGAGCGCCGCGGCTTGGCCGTCCGTGCGCCGATAGAGAACAATGTCCTTGTTGCAGATCGTGCGCGGCGTCAGCTCGCGTTTGATTTCATGGCTCCAAGCTGCGGCATACCAGGCGTTCATGGGAAAGCCAGGTTTCGCCGGAGTCTTATCGGGAACCGCAGCCGTGGGTTGCGTTGCCGCCATGAAAGCCTCCTCGAAAACTGCTCTTTTTAGCCGGTATGTTGCACGCGCCGAGCAAGTCAATGCAGCGCGCGCGATGTCATAGCAAAGCCGGAACTTTGCCTATCGCGATGGGTTTCGTGAGCGGCAAAGAGCTCTCAACAAGGGAGGTCTATGATGAGATTGCTTCTGACCACCGCAGCATTGGGCGCGCTCATGGCTGCTTCTTCCGCGGTGCCGGCGTCGGCGCAACAATCTACGGATTGTGGCAAAAACGGCATGACCTGCGCGCCGATGGGCAAGGACCTGAAATATTCGAGCGGCGCGCAGGCAAAGGATTGCGGGCTTTACGGCATGACCTGCACGAAGGCAGCGACAACGGCCGCGGCAAGCCCAGCAACAACAAGTCGGGCAATGGCGGGTCGTTCGGTTCCTGCTAAGGCGCGCCCGCGCGCAGAAGCCGGCGCAACCGTTGCCGCTAACGCTGCTGCGCCAGCAACAGCAGGCTACGGCTATCAGCCGCAATATTGGGGCTACCAGCAGCCTGCACCCGCGCCTGTCATGACCGGGCGTTCGGTTGCCGTCACGACCCCAGCACCGGCGGTCGCCCCGGCGCCTGCGGCTCCGGCACCGTATTGGGGCGGCGGGTACCAGCCGCAACCGTATGGCTGGGGCTATTACCAGCCGTCACCATGGCCCTGGTTCTGGTAGGCTGAGCGACAGCTTTCGGCAGATTGGTCAGCGCCGGCTGCGGAAGAATTCCTGTAACAGCGTGGCGGCTTCCTGCTCGCGGATGCCGCCATAAAGTTCCGGCGCGTGATGGCAGGTGGGTTGCGCGAAAAAACGCGGCCCATGCTCGACGCCGCCGCCTTTCGGATCGGAAGCGGCCCAATAAAGCCGGCGAATGCGCGCAAACGAGATTGCCGCCGCACACATCGCGCAGGGCTCGAGCGTGACATAGAGATCGCAATCGGTGAGGCGCTCGCTGCCGAGCGCCGCCGCTGCGGCGCGAATAGCGAGAAGCTCGGCATGCGCGGTCGGATCGTGCGCTTCGAGCGTGCGGTTTCCGGCCGCTGCGATCACACTGCCCGCGCGCACGATGACGGCGCCGACCGGCACCTCGCCGCGCGCCGCCGCCACGCGCGCCTCGGCGAAAGCGCGCGACATGGGATCTGTTTCGGCCAACGCGATCCTTTCCGCCTGACTGTCGCTGTCGTATTGCACGCGCCCTTGCTATCAGACAGTCATGCCCGACCGGAACACGCCGCCGCGAAAGACGCCAAAGCGCAGAGAGCAGAAGCCGCGCGAAAAGCCGGACGCCGCCGAGCAATCGCCGCATCGCGGCGAGCGTATCGCCAAGCTGATGGCGCGCGCGGGTCTGTGCTCGCGGCGCGAGGCGGAGACCTGGATCGTGGCGGGGCGGGTCGCCGTGAACGGCCGGGTGCTCATGAGCCCGGCGCTCAACGTCACGTGCGACGACCAAGTGCTCGTCGACGGCAAGCCGCTTGAGGCGCCCGAGCGCACCCGGCTGTTCCTCTTCAACAAGCCCGCCGGTCTGGTCACGACCGAGCGCGACCCGGAGGGACGGGCCACGGTCTTCGCCTATGTCGCCGAACGCTTTCCTGATCTGCCGCGGCTGATCAGTGTCGGCCGGCTCGACATCAATACCGAGGGGCTTTTGCTGCTCACCAATGACGGCGGCCTTGCACGCGTCCTGGAGCTGCCGGCGACCGGATGGATCAGGCGCTACCGCGTGCGGGCGAATGGACAGACGGATGAGACGGCGTTGGCGCGCCTGCGCCGGGGCGTCACGGTCGATGGGATCGCTTACGCGCCGGCAGAGGTGACGCTCGACCGCGTGCAGGGCGCCAATGTCTGGCTGACATTGGGCTTGCGCGAGGGCAAGAACCGCGAGGTCAAACGCCTGCTCGAACATATCGATCTGCAGGTGAACCGCCTGATCCGTCTCTCTTATGGCCCGTTCCAGCTCGGCCAAGTGCCGGACGGCGGGGTCGAGGAGGTCCACACTCGCGTCTTGCGCGACCAGCTCGGTCCGAGCCTCACGGCTGCGGCGGGCGCGAGCTTCAGCCGGCCGACACGCGCGGACATGCAGCGGGAGATGAATACCCACGCCGGAACGGCCGACCGCAAGCGCAAGCATATCCGCGCGCTCCGCGCCGAGCGCGACACGCAGTCCGACGAGGCGCCGCGCCGCCGCGTCTTGCGCAGCGCAACCGAAGACCGGCACGGCCGCGAGGTCGCCGTCGAGCGCGTTGTCCCGGCGCGGCCGCCGCGGGGCGCCGCGAAGCCGACCCGCAATGCGCGCCGGTTCGGCGCCGAGCAAAGGGCTGGTACCGGCAAGGCTGCCCCGGCGCGCTCGGGCAAACGGCCCGCCGGCAAAGCGCCGCGCCCGAAGCGCTAGGCGCGATGCGCATCACCGGCGGCCGGTTCGGCGGCCGCATCCTGAAGGCGCCGGCGAGCCGGGCGATCCGCCCGAGCGCCGACCGCCTGCGCGAAAGCCTGTTCAACACGCTCGTCCATCGGCCGGAGAACCCGCTCGAAGGGGCGGCAATCATCGACCTCTTCGCCGGGACGGGGGCGCTCGGCCTCGAGGCGCTGTCGCGCGGCGCCGCAGCGGCTCTCTTTGTCGACAACGGCGTCGAGGCGCGCGCGCTGCTCCGCGCCAATATCGACGCGCTCGGCGTCGGCGGCGTGACCCGCATCTTGCGCCGCGACGCGACCCGGCTCGGCGATGCGCCGGAGCCGGGCCGGTTCCGGCTGGCCTTCCTCGATCCGCCTTACGGGCAGGGCCTTGCGCCTGCGGCGCTGCGTTCCCTGCGCGAGGGCGGCTGGCTCAGCCCGGGCGCGCTCGCGCTCGTCGAGGAAAGCGCCGATGTGGCGCTGGAGCCGCCGGCGGGCTTTACCTTCGAAGAGCGCCGCGTCTACGGCGACACGCAAATCGTTTTCGCCTCGTTCATCCCCGCCTGATTTGTGTTAGAGCACACGGCGAAAGCGCTCGCTCCCGATACGGAGAGCGGGCGGGAGTCTGCGTGGGAGAATGCCGCGCGGATTGGAGGGCGCGACGCTGAAATTCGCGCGCCTGTCAGCACAGGATTTCGCGCGGATGCGGCTTCTACGGGCCTGCATGATTACGGTTTTGACATTCTTCGCAATTGCGCCGATCGCCGCGGCGCGGGCGAAGACCTTTCGCGCCGCCGACATACAGGCGGAAGACTATCCGACCGTGCAGGCGATCCGCTTCATGAATGCCCGCCTGATCGAACGCACGAACGGCCGGCATCGCATCGCCATCTTTCCTGCACGCCAGCTCGGCGAGGAGGAGGCGACGATCGAGCAGACCCGCGCCGGCGCGATCGATATCGACCGCATCAGCATCGGGCCGCTGGCAGCGTTCATCCCGCAATTGCGCGTTCTCAGTCTGCCGTTTCTTTTTCGATCGAGAGAGCATTTTCACAAAGTGCTCGATGGCGAAATCGGCGAACAGATTCTGGGAAGCTTCGAGTCTCAAGGTTTTATCGGGCTGACTTACTACGATTCAGGTGCGCGCTCGTTCTATAACCGGCTGCGGGCGGTGCGCACGCTTGCCGATCTCAAAGGCATGAAAATCCGCATCCAGCAATCCGACGTCGCGGCCGATCTCGTGCGCGCGCTCGGGGCCGAACCTGTGATCCTCGCTTACGGTCAGGTGCTGACCGGGCTGTCGACCGGTCTCATTGACGGGGCCGAGAACAATTGGCCTTCTTACGTGACGACGGAGCATTATCGCGCCGCGCCTTTTTACACGCTGACCGAACATACGATGCTGCCCGAAGTGCTGATCATGTCGAAGAAAGCATGGGACGGCCTCAGCCCCGAGGATCGCGCCATCTTCAGGGATGTTGCGCGCGAATCGGCGAAGTTCATGCGCGCGCAGTGGGAGGCTTGGGAGGATCAGGCGCGCAATGTGGCGGAA
>JAFAVH010000012.1 GCA_019242655.1 Methylobacteriaceae bacterium | reverse complement strand
GGCCATCGCTCGCGCACGCTGCAGATGGGCTACGACTACGAGGATTTCGCCGGCAAGCCGGTGATCGGCATCCTCAATACGTGGAGCGACCTCAATCCTTGTCACGCGCACCTGCGCACGCGCGCCGAAGAGGTGAAGCGCGGGGTGTGGCAGGCCGGCGGCTTCCCCGTTGAAATCCCGGCGATCTCGCTCGGCGAGACGATGATGAAGCCGACGACGATGCTCTATCGCAACCTGCTTGCGATGGAAGCAGAGGAACTCCTGCGCTCGAACCCCGTCGACGGCGCGGTCCTGCTCGGGGGCTGCGACAAGACCACGCCCGGCTTGATCATGGGCGCGATCAGCATGAACATCCCCGCAATTTATTTTCCCGCCGGGCCGATGCTGCGCGGCAATTTCGGCGGCAAGCCGCTGGGTTCCGGCTCGGACGTCTGGAAATATTGGGCCGAGAAGGAAGCCGGCCGCATTGATGAGCGCGAGTGGCGCGCGATGGAAGCCGGTATCGCGCGCTCGTTCGGCACCTGCATGACCATGGGCACCGCCTCGACAATGGCGGGCCTGGTCGAGACGCTCGGCCTGACGCTGCCTGGCGCGGGCTCGATGCCGGCGGCCGATTCCGGCCATATCAGGCTCGCGACGGAAAGCGGCCGGCGCATCGTCGATATGGTGCACGAGGATTTGACACCGAAGCGCATCCTAACCGACGGCTCGTTCCGCAATGCGATCATCGCGCTGATGGCAATGAGCGGCTCCACAAATGCGATCATCCATCTGATCGCGATGGCACGGCGCGCCGGACTCGAACTCGATTTGCAAAATTTCGATCAGCTTTCGAACGAGACGGGGGTGATCGCCGACATCCGGCCATCGGGGCGCTTTCTCATGGAGGATTTCCATTATGCCGGCGGTTTCCCCGGCTTCTTGCGCCGGCTCATGCCGCATCTAAAGCGGGATGAAATGACCGCGAGTGGCAAGACGATCGGCGAAGTCTACGAAAATGCGCCGATCTTCGACGATGAAATCATCCGCTCGCTCGAGAAGCCGATCGCGTCAGGCGGCGGCCTTGCCGTGCTCAAAGGCAACCTCGCGCCGAATGGCTGCATTATCAAACCCGCTGCCGCCGATCCGCGATTTTTGAAGCACCGCGGGCCGGCGATCGTGTTCGATAGTTATGATGAGATGAACGCGGCCGTGAATGACATGGACCTCGATGTGACGCAAGATCACGTCATGATCCTACGCAATGCGGGTCCGGTCGGTGGCCCCGGCATGCCGGAATGGGGAATGCTGCCCATCCCGAAAAAGCTGCTCATGCAAGGCGTGCGCGACATGGTGCGCATTTCCGACGCGCGGATGAGCGGCACGAGCTACGGCGCTTGCATCCTGCATGTCGCGCCGGAAGCTTATATCGGCGGGCCGCTCGCGGCGGTGCAAACCGGCGATATGATCGAGATCGACGTCGAAGCGCGCGCGATCAAGTTGGATGTTCCGAAGAACGAGATCGAAGCGCGGCTGTCGTCATACCGGCCAAAGCCGCGGCATTTCGAGCGCGGCTACGTGCGCCTGCACGCCGCTCACGTGCAGCAGGCAGACCAAGGGTGTGACTACGATTTCCTCGAAGGCGATATCAGGTTGCCGGAGCCGGAGATACATTGAGGCGATTTCGCGGCACGCGACCACCGGTATCCTCACATCCGTGACACAGCTTGGCTGGTAGGCCCGAGGACGCGTCACGGGCGCCGCTTGGATGAGAGAATACATCGCGGCCGAGGCACGAGCGTCGAGCAATCCACCTCCTGCTCAGCCGTGGGATGCTCGATCAGCATTTCCCTCTTTTCATCGCGAGCGGTTTAGGTATAGCTGCGGAAAGCCCCCCGGGGTACGAGAAGGGACCCCATGGCGGCTCATCCAAAACGCGCGCACCCGAACGCTGCCTTGCCGATCCAATGGGAGGTCGTCGCTTGGTTCGCGTTTGTGCATTTCGTCGGCCTGGTGATGGCGCCGCTATATCTGGGGATGCACTATCGCTGGCCGACGGTCGCACTCGCCATCGTTCTTTTCATGCTGGCGCATCTGACGGTCTCGGCTGGCATGCACCGGCTGTACGCGCATCGGTCCTACCGCGCGAGCAAGCCTCTCGAGCTGTTCTTCCTTCTGTTCGGGGCGGCGACATTCCAGGTGAGCATGCTCGTGTGGGCCTACCAGCACCGCATGCATCACTGGCGCTCGGATACCGACGAAGATCCATACAGCATCGTGCACGGCTTCTGGTGGGCGCATTTCCTCTGGATATTGCATCCCTCGAAGCAGCAAGAGCCGGAGAAGCTTAAAGACCTATTGGCCAATCCGCTCGTCGTGTGGCAGCACCAGTACTACTTCCGGCTCTCCATATTGATGACGTTCGTGCTGCCCACATGCATCGCGGCTCTATGGGGTGACGCGATAGGCGGACTCCTAGTCGCCGGGTTTATGCGCCTCGTGTTTCAGTACCACCTGACTTGGTGCATCAATTCGGTGGCGCATACCTTTGGCCACCGCCACTACGGCCCGGCAGGATCGGCGCGGTTCAGTACCTACCTCGCCCTGGTCGTCATGGGAGAGCACAATCACGAGCGCCATCATCTTGCCGAGCGCGACTATCGGGTCGGCATCAAATGGTACCATATCGATCTCGGACGTTGGTTCATCGAACTATGCGCGCGTTTGAATCTCGCGCATGATTTGAAGACCGTTTCCGAGGAGGAAATACGCTTGCGCATTCGCGCGCAACGCAAACCTGACCGCGCCGAATTATGGCCCGGTGCGGCGCGCGAGACGCGCGCGCCGGTTCTCAACGCCGCAACCGAGCCCTGACGGCAGCTGACGCGTTTTTGGGCAGAAGGCCGTCTATGCGTGCGCGTGTCCCGGAAGGGAGGCGCGGCATTCGGCACTTCCCTCTGGTATGCTGCTTGCTAATCTAGCAGAAGGTGAGAGAGCGTAGACGTTAATGCCGTGCTTCGACGAGATGACCCTGCCGGACGGGTCGGTCCGCGACGTCTACAGCCGCGTTGCGCGCTGGCTCTCTGACTCACCCGCCGAACTTCTCGAATCGCGCCGCTCGCAGGCCGAGCTCCTGTTCCGGCGCATCGGCATCACCTTTGCCGTCTACGGCGACAAGGATGCGACCGAGCGGCTGATCCCGTTCGACATCATCCCGCGCATGATTTCGCGGGCCGAATGGACGAAGCTCGAGGCAGGTCTCATCCAGCGCGTCAAAGCGCTGAACATGTTCCTTGCGGACATTTACGGCGATCGCGAGATCATCGCTGCGGGCAAGATTCCGGCCGACCTCGTCTATCGCAACGCTTATTTTCGCCCGGAGATGAGCGGGCGGCCCGTGCCGCACGATATTTACGTGCACATCGCCGGCATCGATATCGTGCGCGTCGACAGCGACAAATTCTACGTGCTCGAAGACAATGCACGCACGCCCTCGGGCGTCTCCTACATGCTGGAGAACCGCGAGGTCATGATCCGCCTCGCGCCGGATCTCTTCGCCGATCACCGCGTGGCCCCGGTCGAGAATTATCCCGACGCGCTCTTGGCGACCCTGCGCTCCGTTGCACCGCGTTCCGCAAATTCCGAGCCGGTCATCGCGCTCTTGACGCCCGGCCAATTCAACTCGGCCTATTACGAGCACTCTTTCCTTGCCGACAAGCTCGGCGTCGAGCTTGTCGAGGGCCGCGATCTCCTCGTGCGCGACGACGTCGTCTATATGCGCACGACCGAGGGTCCGCGCCGCGTTGACGTCATTTACCGACGCATCGACGATGACTTCCTTGATCCGCTGGCCTTCCGGCCGGACTCCATCCTCGGCGTTCCAGGACTCGTCGGAGCTTATCTCGCCGGCAACATCACGCTCGCGAACGCGATCGGCACTGGCATCGCCGACGACAAAGCGATCTACACTTATGTTCCCGAAATCATCGATTTCTATCTCGGCGAACAACCGCTTCTGCAGAACGTGCCGACCTGGCGCTGCCGCGAGGCGGATTCGCTCGCTTATGTGCAGGAGCATTTGAGCGAACTCGTCGTCAAGGAAGTGAACGGGTCCGGCGGCTACGGCATGCTTGTCGGGCCGCATGCAAGCTCCGAACAGATTACGCTGTTCAGCAAGAAACTCGCCGCCGATCCCGAGAATTTCATCGCCCAGCCGACACTCGCGCTCTCTACCTGCCCTGCGTCCTTCTCGCAGGGCGTGGCGCCGCGGCACGTGGATCTCAGGCCCTTCATCCTCTCCGGCTCGGACGGTGTCCGCGTCGTTCCCGGCGGCCTGACGCGTGTCGCTCTGAAAGAGGGCTCGCTCGTCGTCAATTCGAGTCAGGGCGGCGGCACCAAGGACACCTGGATCGTCGAGGACGATCGGAGTGACTCGAGCCTGGGGCAAGGCCAGAGCCAATCCTTCGGCGCAAGCCTATCGCAGTCGCAATCGCAGGATTGCGGCGCGGGCCAAAGCCAATCCCAGAGTCAGGGCTGAACGCGCGTGCTCGCTCGGACCGCCGACAATCTTTACTGGCTGTCGCGCTACATGGAACGCGCCGATTTCCTTGCCCGCATCATCGAGGCGACCCAGCGCCTTGCTTCCGTGCCGCGTGCCTCGGGTAGGGATGAAACCGAGTGGGAAAGCGCGCTGATCGCGTCCGGTGCCGAAGAGGCTTTCCATGCCCACCACGATGTCGCCGACGAGCCGAATGTCGTGCGCTTCCTAGCCTTTTCCGAAGATAATCCGTCTTCGATCCGCAATTGCATCGAATATGCCCGCACCAATGCGCGCGCGGTTCGCACCGCGCTCACGGCGGAGATGTGGGACGCCATCAATACCGCGTGGCTCGATCTCCAAAGCTTCGACGGGCAGGGTGATGCCGCGCATGATCGCGAGGAAACCTCGCGCTTTCTCGAATTTGCCAAAGCGACGTCGCTCGTCTTCGACGGATCGGCATATCGTACCATGCTGCGCAATGACGCCTACTGGTTCTCGCGCGTCGGTCTTTACATCGAGCGCGCCGACAACACCGCGCGAATTCTCGACGTAAAATATCATGTGCTGTTGCCGGAAACGGAATCGATCGGTGGCTCGCTCGACTATTACCAATGGACCGCACTGTTGCGCTCGGTCTCGGCGCTCACAGCCTATCGCTGGATTTACCGCGAAGGCGTGCAGCCCTGGCTCGTCGCCGATCTCTTGATTTTGAAACAAGAGATGCCCCGCTCGCTGCTTGCCTGCTATGACGCGCTCGTCCGTTTCCTCGACGAGATCGGGCAGGCCTACGGCCAGCAGGGCCCGGGCCAGCGTCACGCACGTACCGTCATGCGACGCCTCGAACAGGCCTCTATCAAAGATATATTTCAGAGCGGCCTGCATGAGTTCTTGACCGATTTCGTCGAAGACAACAGCCGGCTCGGCGATATTCTCGCGCAGCAATATCTTCTGACTTGAGCAATGCGTCTCGCCATCCGCCACGAAATTGCATGGACGTGGGACACGCCGCCGCGCTCGGTAATTCAGCATCTGCGCATCGAGCCGCGAAATCATGAGGGCCAGCACATCATCGGCTGGCGCATGGACGTCGAGCCGGATGGCCGCCGCCGGATGGGTGAGGATGCGTTTGGTAATGCGTTCGAGTCGCTGACCGTCGATGGTCCGCTTTCGACACTAACCGTGCGCGCCGACGGCGAACTCGAGACATTCGACACGACGGGCATCGTTCGTTATTCGATCGAGCGCTTCGCGCCCGACCTTTTCTTGCGCGAGAGCACATTGACAGCTGCCGATGCCGCTTTGCGCGATTTCGCCAATAGCGTCAGCGGTAGGGAGGGCGCGTCGCTTGCGCGTGCCCACGCGCTCATGGACGCTTTGCACGAACGGCTCGATCACGCCGCTTGCCGGAGCGATGAGTTTGCCGGCGCCGCCAAGACGTTCTCGGCCGGACGGGGACACGCGCGCGACATCGCGCATGTGTTCATCGCCTGTGCGCGAAGCCTCGGCATCCCGGCGCGGATCGCTGTCGGCCATCTTTTCGCGGAGAGTGACGAAGAGCGCGCCTGCATGCATGGCTGGGCCGAACTCTATATATATGATCTCGGCTGGATCGGCTTCGACCCCGTCACCGGACGCTGTCCGGAGGGAGGCCACATTCGTGTGGCGATCGGCATCGATGCGATCGACGCACTTCCAGTCCGCGGCGCCCATCACGGAGGAGCGGCGGAGAAGATCGTCCATCGCATCGCTGTGCGTCTCACCACCGGCAGATAGCGGATGAAGCGGCGTTTGCGCGCAGTTTGACGCGCCGCGCGCGAGGCTGCATTTTGCCGCGGTTCCAGAACAGAGCCGTGCCGATGCAGACCTTTTTCGTCGAAATCAAATGCGCGCTTGGCAAAACCTACGCGGTTGCGAGCGCGCTTGCCGAGGCCGAAATCGCCTCAGAAATCTATTCGATCGCCGGCGACTTCGACATCCTGGCGAAATTCTACGTCGACGCAGACGTCGATATCGGCCATTTCGTCGGTGAGAAGGTGCAAACGATTTCCGGCATCGTCGATACGCGCACGATCATCACGTTCAAGGCGTTTTAGATCATGCTGAAAGCATTCAGCCACATCGTGGCATTCTTAGCGCCTCTGTTCATTGCCGCCGCGTTCGCGCAACCCGCACCGGCACCAGTCAAGGCGGGCGCATTGCAAATCGAAGCGCCATGGCTACGCGCGACGCCCGGAGGCGCAAAGGTCGGCGCGGGTTATCTCCGCATCACCAATACCGGGAGCGAAGCCGACCGGCTTATTGGCGCGAGCATGCCGCTCGCCGCTCGCGGCGAAGTGCACGAGATGTCGATGCAGAACGGTGTGATGAAAATGCGCGGTCTCGATTCTGGCCTCATGATCGAGCCAGGCAAGACGATCGAGCTCAAACCTGGCGGCTATCACTTGATGTTCCTCGATCTCAAAGATGCACTTAAGCAAGGGCAAAACGTTGATGTGACGCTCTCGTTCGAGAAGGCAGGCAATGTGACCATTGCTTTTCCGGTGCAGGGACTCGGCGGCCCTTCACATATGTGAATTGACGCGCACGGCGTGAGTCGAGACGCGGGCGCACGACAGCACTGCTCTATCCTTCTGACTGCAGTGATTAACCGCGCCGCGGCGTGAAGCTTGCACCCGCCGCTCCGGCGCGCCACAAGACCTCGGACAGGTCCGGACACGTTCATGATTTATCGCAAGCTCGGTGCGAGCGGCCTTGATGTCTCTGTTATCTGCCTTGGCACGATGATGTTCGGCGGCCGCACGGATGAGGCCGTGGCAACCGAGATCGTCGCCAAAGTCCGCGAGGCCGGGATCAACTTTATCGACACCGCAGATGCTTATGGCGACGGTGCTTCCGAAGAAATCACCGGCCGGGCGATTGCGTCCGATCGCGATCGCTGGGTGCTCGCGACGAAGGTCGGCAACCAGATCGGCGAGGGTGTCAACCGCAAGGGATTGTCGCGCAAATGGCTGTTCGAGGCGCTTGACGCCAGCCTCAGACGGCTCGGCACCGATTACGTCGACATCTACTATCTGCATAGAGAGGATCACGACACGCCGCTCGACGAGACCGTCGGCGCGATCGCCGATCTGATCCGCACGGGAAAGGTCCGCCACTTCGGCGTGTCCAACCACCGCGCTTGGCGGGTCGCCGAAATCTGCAACATCTGTGACCAGATGGGTATCGGCCGCCCGGTCGTCAGCCAACCCTATTACAACGCGATGAAGCGCATGCCGGAGGT
>JAFAVH010000109.1 GCA_019242655.1 Methylobacteriaceae bacterium | reverse complement strand
CACTACTTCCTTTATGGCGTACTGATCATCGTTGTCGTGCTGACGAGCCCGCAAGGTCTGGTGCCGCGGCTCGCGTCTCTCTTGCAGGCCGCGCGGCGCAAGTCGGGAGGAAGCTCATGAACTTTCAGGTGCCTCCGGCCTCTGTTCGGACGGTCGCACAAGAGTCGAACGCGCCCGATGTCGTTGGGCTCAACCTCTACGCAATCGACAAGTCGCTGCAGGACGTGCTGCGGCTGCGTCTCGCACCGGATTTGTTCGCCCATCTCGAGCCGCACTTCGCGCGGCTGGGCGCGCGTGTCGCATCCGATCTCGACGCGCATGCGCGGTTGGCCGATAGGCATCCGCCGGTTCTGCATCATCGCGACCGCCACGGACGCGACAATCAGTGGATCGAGTTCCATCCGGCTTATCGCGCGCTCGAACAAGCGGGCTTCGGCGATCTCGGTTTGGCCGCGATGTCGCATCGTGCCGGCGTGCTCGGCTGGAACGGGCCGCTGCCGCCAATCGTCAAATATGCGCTGACCTATTTGTTCGCGGAGACGGAGTTCGGGCTGCTCTGTCCAATCAACATGACGGATTCGCTGACGCGCGTGCTGCGCCGCTTCGCGGACGACGCAATTCTGCGGCGCTACTTGCCGGGACTAACCGCGCTCGATCCGGACGTCGCGCTGCAGGGCGCGATGTTCATGACCGAGAAGGGCGGCGGCTCGGATGTAGGCGCGATCGAGACCATTGCGCGCAGGGATGGAGATCGCTGGCGTCTCTTTGGCGAGAAGTGGTTCTGCTCCAACGCCGACGCCGATCTCGCGCTCGTGCTCGCGCGGCCCGATGGTGCAACGCACGGCACGCGCGGATTGGGGCTATTCCTGCTGCCACGCAGCCTGCCCGACGGTACCAACAACTCCTATCGAATCGTTCGGCTGAAGGACAAGCTCGGCACACGCTCGATGGCGAGCGGCGAGGTCGTGCTCGAAGGCGCTGAGGCCTGGCTCGTTGGCGATATCGATCGCGGCTTCGTGCAGATGGCGGAGATGATCAACGCGTCGCGGCTGTCGAATGCGGTGCGCGCCGCCGGGCTGATGCGGCGCGCTTTTCTCGAGGCGCGGGAAGTGTGTATCCATCGGGTCGCGTTCGGGCGCCGGCTCATCGACTTCCCGCTGCAGCGCCGGCAATTGATGAAGATCATGCTGCCCGCCGAGCAGGCGCTGAGCATGGTTCTGTATACCGCGACCGTGCTTGAGGCGGCCGATCGCGGCGATGCCGATGCGGCGAGAGAGCTGCGGCTGCTGACGCCGCTCCTCAAATTCCGCGCCTGCCGTGATGCCCGCAAGGCAACGGGCGACGCAATGGAGATTCGCGGCGGCTGCGGCTACATCGAGGATTTTGTCGAAGCGCGACTCATGCGCGATGCGCATCTCGGTTCGATCTGGGAAGGAACGAGCAACATCGTCGCGAGCGATGCGATCGAGCGCGCGGTCGGACGCGAAGGCGCGGACGCCGCGCTTGAGCAGAGGCTGCGGGAGCAATTGTCAAACGCTGCCGCACTCCCGAAGAAGTTCATCGCCAAACTCGACCAGACGGTCTCGCGTGCCTTCGACTTCGCGCGGAACGCGGCGACAGCGAAGGATCAAAGCGCGATGCGCCGCGCCGCCTCGGCGCTTTACAATGTCACAAGTGCAGTGCTGCTCGCCGCCGAAGGTGCGCGTTTAGGGAATGCTCGAAATGATTGGAGCCGCGCGGCTCTCGCAGGCCTGGTCGTACGGTATAGACTCATGCCTTCCGACCCGCTTGCGGATCGGCGTTCGGAAGCGGACGCCGGGAGCGACGAATCCCTGATCATCGGAACTGGCATCACGGAACATGCGCTGCGCCACTATTGTGAAGCATAACTCTTCGTCACTCGTCTCGGCTCAGCCGCCGAGATACGCCGCCTGTACGTGCGGATTGTCGATGAGGTCGGCGCCTTTGCCTGACGTGGCGATCACGCCGGACTCGAGCAAGTAGGCGTAATCGCACATTTCCAGCGCGGCGTAGGCGTTCTGCTCGACCATGAGAACGGTCGCGCCGTCCGCTCGGATTTGGGCGATGATCTCGAACACGCGCTCGACGATGTTTGGCGCGAGACCGAGTGAAGGCTCGTCGAAGAGGACGAGTTTTGGCCGCGACATCAGCGCGCGGCCGATTGCCAGCATCTGCTGCTCGCCGCCCGACAGTGTTCCGGCGATCTGCTTGCGCCGCTCGGCGAGGCGCGGGAACTGCTCGAAGATTTGCGCGCGGTCGGCGGCGATCCCAGCCATATCGCGGCGTAGATAGGCGCCCATGTCGAGATTTTCCTCGACGCTCATGTCGGGAAAGACATGGCGTCCTTCGGGGCAATGGGTGATGCCGCGCTTGAGAACTTGCGGCGGCGAACAGCGCGCGATGTCCTCGCCATCGAACATGATGCTACCGCGCGAGGGCACGAGCAGGCCCGAGAGCGAGCGCAGCATCGTGCTCTTGCCGGCGCCGTTGGCGCCGATCAGCGCGACGATCTGGCCCTTCTCGACTGAGAGCGACACGCTCTTCAATGCCGCGACACTGCCATAGCGGCATTCGAGATCGCGCACTTCAAGCATGCGCGGCCCGTTTGGCTCCGGCCTGTCCGAGATAGGCGCGGATCACTTCCGGATCTTCGCGGATCGCGGCGGGCGGCCCCTCGGCGATGATGCGTCCGTAATTCAGGACGACGATGCGATCGGAGACGCCCATTACCATCGGCATGTCGTGCTCGACGAGCAGAATGGTCATGCCGCGGTCGCGCAGCTTGGCGAGCAGCCGCATGAAACGGCCGGTCTCGGATGCATTCATGCCGGAGACAGGCTCGTCAAGGAGCAGCATCGACGGTTTTGCCGCCAGCGCCAGGGCGACGCCGAGCAAACGCTGGTCGCCATAGGGTAGGGCGCCGGCGAGTTCGTGCGCCTGTTTGTCGATGCCGACGAGGGTGAGGATTTCCCATGCCGCGTCGTGCAGCTCTTGCTCGGAGGCCCGCTCTCGCGGCAGCCGCAGCAGCGTGTCGAGAAGGTTGGAGCGGCCGCTGAGATGCAGGCCGGTCAGCACGTTATCGAAGACGCTATGCGCGCGGAATACGCTGGTGCGCTGGAACGTGCGCACGAGTCCCAGGCTTGCTACCTGATGCGGCTTCAGCCCGTTCAACGACGTGCCGCGGTAACGCACCTCGCCTTTGCTCGGCTTCAGAAAACCGGTGATGACGTTGAAGGCGGTCGTCTTGCCTGCGCCGTTTGGCCCGATGAGGCTCAAGAGCTCGCCTCCGTTGACGACGAAGTTCATGTCGGCGATCGCGACGAGGCCGCCGAAATGTACGGCGACGTGTTCGATCGTCAGCGCGGGGACGATGGCGGTCATTCGGCCGAGACGCTCGATTGCGAAGCAACGAGCTGCTTCTTCGAAGGCCGCGGCGCAAACCAGCGCTCGATGGCGGGAACGATGCCTTGGGGCAGGACGAAAATGATCGCGATCATGAACGCGCCGTAGAGAATCCACTGCACCTCCGGCGCGGCGAAGGAGCGAACGATCACCGGGATCGCGCCGAACAGCGCGCCGCCGACGACAGGGCCGGCAAGCGTGCCCTTGCCGCCGGTGATCACCATGATGACCATCGTCACGGTGTAGAGGAACAGGAAAATGTCGGGATCGATGATCCTCAGATAATGCGCGTAAAGGCTGCCCGCGGCGCCGGCGATCGCGGCGGAGACGATGGCGGCGAGCACGAGATAGCGCGTCACGTTGATGCCGACGGAGAGGGCGAGCGACTCGTTCTCCTTCAACGCGATCATCGCGCGGCCGATGCGCGATTGGACGAGATGCTTGATGACGACGTAAGCGATCACGCCGACGCCAAGGACGAGATAATAATTGCCGGTCTTGCCGTAGAGGTTTGCGTAGCCGATCCCCGGCAGCCCGAGCGTGACCGGCGGAATGTTGGTGAGCGCGAGCGGTCCTTGCGTGAGCTCGACCCAATTCAAAGCAACGAGCCGCACGACTTCGGCGAAGCTGATCGTGACGATGACGAAATACGCGCCGCGAACGCGGAACGACAGTTTCCCAACGAGATAACCGCAGAGACCGGCGATAACGATTGCAAGAATGAACCCGTAGATCACCGGCCACGGCTCATGCACGACGTGGAAGCCGTCGAACAGCTCGACATCGAATCCAAGCGCGGTCAGCGCGCTGACATAAGCGCCGATGCCGAAGAAGGCGACGTGGCCGAGGCTCAATTGCCCGGTGTAGCCGAGCAGCAGATTGAGGCTCATTGCCGCGATCGTGAAAATGCCGGTCGTGATGAAGGCGTTGAGAATGTAGGGGTCGCCGAGCCACAGAGGGACCGTGGCGAGCAGCGCGACGACAATGACCGGAACGAATCGTCTCACCCGATGCGCTCCGCCCGCGCGAAAAGACCGGTCGGCTTGATCAAGAGCACGGCGATGATGATCAGGAATCCCATCGCGTCGCGGTAGCCGGAGGAGACGTAGCCGGCGCCGAGCTCTTCCGCGAGCGCCAGGATAAAGCCGCCGATCGCGGCGCCGGTGATGTTACCGAGTCCACCGAGGATGACGATGGCAAATGCTTTCAGCGAGGCGATGTCGCCCATATGCGGCGAGATCACATAAGCAGGGCCAAGCAGCGCACCGGCGGCGGCGGCGAGGCTCGACCCGATCGCGAATGTCGCGGTGTAGATCGCCCGCACGTTGACGCCCATGAGTGCGGCGGTGTCGCGATCCTGAAACGTCGCGCGCATCGCTTTGCCGAGCTTGGTGCGGTTGATGAGGACGTAAGTTGCCGCGATGAGCAGAAGCGCCATGACGAGCACGAACACACGCAGATATGAGACAGACACCGGTCCGATCACTAGCGGCGTCTCAGGAAACGGTGTCGAGACTGACTTCGCCACGCCGCCCCAGACCAGCTGCTCGCTGTTCTGCATGACGATCATCGCGCCGATCATGACCAGCATGGTCGTGTCGATGTCGGCACCGCGCATCGGCCGCAACAGCAGAAGCTCAATGAGTGCGCCGAGCACCAGGCCGGCGATGATCGCGACTGGGAGAGCGAGGAGAAAATTCAATCCGAGAACGGAAGAAATCAGGAAAACGAAATAAGCGCCGAAGGTGTAAAGTTCGCCGTGGGTGAAATTCACCACGCGCATGATGCCGAAGATGAGGGTCAAGCCGATCCCGAGAAGCGCGTAAGTGCCTCCGAGGATCAGCGTGTTGGCGATGTGCTGGAGGAATTCGGACAATCAGCGGCTCGAAATCGATTGCGCGGTGTCCAACGCGGGGCGCAAGACAACGGCCTCATCCTGAGGGCACGCCCTCGCGTCCGGCCTTCGGCCGGCGCAAGGATAAACTCTGCGTGCGTCTCTCAGGATGAGGCGCGTCGATCACATCGTGGGGACGACAACCTTCCCGTCGTCAATCTTGATCAGATAAACGTTCGGCACGCTCTGGCCGCTTTCCTTGCCGGAGGGGCCCTGTTTCTGGAATTTGATGTCGCCGTTCAATCCCTTGACGTCGACGTTCCAGAAAGCGGCGCGGATCGCTTCCGGCTCGGGCTTTCCGGCCTTCTCGATCGCCGCAGCGATCGTGCGGATGCCGTCGTAGCCGCGGAAGCTTTCCGTCACGCCGGGGAAGTCGAAGCCGCGCTTCTTCCATTCGCCGATGAAGTATTTCGCCGCCTGCGGGTTGGGCGTCGAGTCAGGTTGCCAGGGCGCAAACGTCGCAAGGTGGATCGTGCCGTTTGCCGCTGAGCCCGCCTGTGCAATCAATTGATCGGGATTCTGCGAGCCGCCGGTCGTGATGATCTGCTTTTTCATGCCGAGCGCGGCGGCCTGCTTCAAGACAAGCGTCAGCTGCTCGACCGCAGTCGTGACCATCAGCGTGTCGGCGTCGGATGCTTTGATCTTCGCGAGCTGCGCGCTCATATCCTGTGCCGACTGATCCATCGTTTCGACAAGGCCGACCTGGATATTCTCGCCTTTCAGCATCTTGCCGAAATCTTCCGCCGCGCCGCGCCCCCAATCGTTGTTGATGACGAGGAAGTCGACCTTCTTGATCGTCATCTTCGGCACCATCGGCTTGAAAGCGGCCGCTTCGACCGACGACGGCGGCGAGATGCGGAAGATGTAGGGGTTGCCGGAGGTCGTGATCTTGCCGGAGGACGACGTCTCGACCAGCATCGGCACCTGATATTCCATGAGCTTCGGCATGGAGGCGAGGGTCAAGCTCGAGCCCCAAGCGCCCATGATCACCGGCACCTTGTCGCGCGTGACGAGCTTCTCCGTGACCGCGGCGGCCTCGGTCGGATTACTCTTGTTGTCTTCGATCACGAGTTCGAGCTTCTTGCCGAGAACACCGCCCTTGGCGTTGATTTCGTCGGCGGCGATGCGCGCGCCGTTCGTGACATAAGTCCCGGAAGCGGCAAACGGCCCGGTCAGCGGCTCGTTGACGCCAATCTTGATGCTTTCCTGCGCGACAGCCGTGCCGGCGAGAACCGCGAAAGCGGCGGCGCCCGCAAGTAGCTTGAATTTCATCATTGTGATCCTCCGCTTAAGGGCACTTTTGAGCCATTCCTGGCCGAAACCCGTGTTTTGATTGCATGCGACGTGCCAAGCGCCGCATCCTAGAACTACTTGCGATCTTCTCATAGAGGGGGCCCGAAGCATGGCGAAGCTCCCATGGGGCATCCCGCGGTTGTAATTCATCCCCTCAGCCGCGGCAAAATCTCGCGCGCGATGATCTCGATCTGATCCATCCGGTACTTGTAGGGGACGAAGATGATCTTCTGCACGCCGACGGCGACGTGCTCCTTCAGCTGCGCGACGCATTCATCGACCGAGCCGATGATCGCGCTTTCGCGCGTGCAATCGCTGTGCGAGGGGAAGTCCCATTCCTTGTTGAGCCAATCCATCATCTCCTCGCGAACGGCTTCGCGTGAAGCGCCGATCATGATCGGCAGCTGATTGGCATTGAGGAGCTTGTCGGGGTTCTTGCCGGCATCCTGTGCCGCGGCGCGCACCTTGTTCCAAGATTTTGTGAAGTCGTCCGGCTTGTAGAAATAGGTGAGCCAGCCATCGCCGACGGAGCCGGCGCGCTTCAGCACGCGATCGACATAACCGCCGATCAGGGTCGGCACGTGCTTCTGCTTCGGCTTCGGATACATGACCGCCTTGGAAATCTGGTGGCTCATATAGGCTCCGTTGACCTGCTCTTCGGTCCAAAGGCGGCGCAGGATTTCCAGGTTCTCGTCCATGAGCTTGCCGCGCTTCTCGAACGGGATGCCGACGGCGTCGAATTCGCGCTTATACCAGCCGGCCGCCATGCCCATGACCAGGCGTCCGTCGGAGAGCTGGTCCATGCTGGCGAGCTGCTTGGCGAGCGTGACCGGATTGCGCAGCGTCAAGACAAGTACGCCCGTGCCGAGCTTGATCTTCTTCGTGCGCGCAGCGATCGCCGTCAGCACCGTCAGCGAATCCAGAACGGGGAAATTAGGCTCGACGCCGAGCAGGATGTGATCCCAGACCCAAAGCGAGTCGAAACCCAGCTCTTCCATCCGCACGCCGTATTCGACCAGCTCCTTGGCGTCGGGCATTTCCGGATAGGCAGTGAAATTGCGCGCGGCGATGCCGAACGTGCCGCTCAATGCAGTCTTCACTCTTGTCTTCCTTCGGATATGAACAATTCAGGCGGTGAACAGGCGCTCGGGATCGAGCAGGCGCAAGGTCGCAAGCTCATGCTCGCTCGGCGGCTCGGTAATGGCGAGATCATCGTCGAAGATGAGCTCGAAGCCGGTCTTATCCTGCACTTCGTCGCGCGTTACGCCCGGATTGAGCGCGGCGACCTTCATCCGCCGCTCCTCATCCTCGAAGGAGAACACCGCCAGCTCGGTAACGACACGGAACATGCCGCCGGTCGGCAACCCGCTCTTTGCGCGCGAGTCGCTGCCTCGGATAAAGCCCGGACTCGTGATGAAATCGACATGTTCGACGAAGCGGCGCTTTTCGTGCTTCATCGCGACGATCATGTTGGCGAGGCTCGATATGTCGTTGCCGCCGCCCGTCCCGGGAAGTCGCGTCTTCGGATGCGCGGGATCGCCGATGAAAGAAGAATTGAGATTGCCGTACTGGTCGATCTGCGCACCGCCCATGAAGCCGACATCGACATAGCCGCGCTGCAGGAGCAGCAGCACTTCGGCGCTGCCGAGCACCATATTGGCGCGCTTGGTGCAGCGCTGGTCGTTGGTTGAGGGCGGCAGCTTGCCGGGCTCGACAAACGCGCCGATGACACCGCCTTCGAACAGGATAGTAAGACCGGGGCAACGCGTGCGTTGTGCGAGCGTCGCGGCAAGGAGCGGTACGCCGACGCCGGCGAAGACAACCTGCCCATCGCGCAGTTGCCGGGCGCTGAGCACGGTGAGGATTTCGTTAGCGGTGTAGCGCTGCGGCTCAGTCATCGTAGATGCTCCGGCCGCGGCGCGATGCATCGAGCACTTCGTCCATGCCGATCATCGCGAGAAACTCAGTCCACAATTTCGGCCCGTAGACATAGCGGTCAAGATAATCCTTGAATCCTCCGACGGGGTCGCCGTTCGCCTGCGCGACATAAGCTTCCATGTGCTGCATCATCGGCTCGTAGGCGCCGTAGCATTCATGCGGCGCGCAGCCGTACGGCACTTCGACGACAGCGTCGACGCAGAAGAACGGGATCTTGGTCTCATCGGGCGCGCGGCGGATCTGGTCGTTCGAGACGATACGCTCGGTCGTGAGGATCACGCGATTGGCTGCCATCGCAAGATCGATATCCATGAATTGTAAGCCGTCGATTTGCGCGTTGCCGTAAGCATCGCAACGCTGCACGTGAATAAGCGCCACGTCGGGATTGAGCGCGGGCACGAGCAGCAGCTTCTCGCCGGTAAAAGGGCAATCGATCTCCTTTGCTTCCGGGCGCTGTTTTAGCACGTCGGAGCCGAGCATCGAGCGGATCGGCATGAACGGCACGCCCATCGCGCCGGCGCGAAAGCGCATGCCGACCGCCATGTGACTCCATTCGTCGTAACGGGCCGAGCCCTTCTCGACGTGGTGGCGCATGACTTTGGAGAGGCCCCACAAAATGCCTTGCGCGAACCAGCTCGTAACCATGTGATCGCAGATCCCAGAGCCGAAGAGCAAGTCGCCCTCGGTCGAAACGATGCTGCGCGAGCAGGTGAGGTTCTTCTTGCGCGCGCGGATCAGCGCCCAGATCATCGCCATGGGCGTGCGCGACATGGTCGAGCCGCCGATGCCGACGCTGGCGCCGTCCTGCACGAAGGAGGCGGCCTCTTCGAGCGTGACGACTTTTTCCCGCAGACTCTTGTCGCGGCGCGACAGCTCCTCGCGCAGCTGCAGATAGGGTTTCACGGAGCCTTCGTTCACGCGCCCACGCTTTCGCGCGTGACGCTGCGTGCCGCACCGGCTTCCACGTTGAAGTTTTCGATCAGCCGATCCCAGGCGGGAATGGTCTCGACAAGAGCGCGCCAGAAGGATTGATCCTTGCGCCTCTCGAAATCGTCGAAGCGCACCCCCTGCTGCTCGACCCAGGTGTAATAACCAAGATTGAAGATGCGCTTGCGCTCCTTGTGGGTGAGTTCGAGCGTGTGATCGTCGGCGATGGCTTCGATCGAGCCGGCGAAAATCTCGCCGGCGCTGACCTCGTCGAAGCCGTCGGGATAGTGCTTGATGCGGTAATTCTCGCGCTCGCTGCCGTAGAGCGCGGCGCTGTCCGTCGCGACCGTCATGATCACATCGTCTGCCCCGAGGTCGAAATGCCTGGCCAGCTTGATCGAGGCGACGATATTGGCGAGGCCCGATATGCCGATCTCCGCGAAGGAGGTGACGAGATCGCGGTCGAACTTGCGGCGCTCGACGAGATAATCGCGTCCGATATCGCTGCCGAACAGAAGGTTCAGCCGATCGCTCGCGCGATCCGAGACGGCGATGACCGCATCCATGTTCATGACGTTCTGGATCAGCGGAATGTGCTTGTCGCCGATGCCCTGGATGTTGTGCTCGCCATAGCCGTTCTCGAGCATTGTCGGGCATTCCAGCGCCTCGACGGCGGCAATCTTCGTGCCATGCTTCGCCTTGAGATAATCGCCGGCCGCAAGCGTACCTCCGGAGCCCGTGGCGGAAACGAACGCAGCGAGGCGAGGTGTGCCCCCGCGCGATTGCAGAGACGAAAACACGCGTTCGCACGCCGCGCCGGTGCAGGTGTAATGCGCCATGTAATTTGAGAAAGCGGAGAACTGGTTAAGGATGACGTTTGTCTCATCCTGCTCGAGCTCGGCGCACTTGTCGTAGATTTCTTTGACGTTGCTCTCGGTCCCCGGCGTTCGGATGATGTCGGCGGGATCGCCGACCCATTTCTCCAGCCAATCGAAGCGCTCGCGGCTCATGCCCTGCGGGAGGACGGCAACGCCGCGGCAGCCGAGAATGCGCGAAATCGCCACGCCGCCGCGGCAATAATTGCCGGTCGAAGGCCAGATCGCCTTGTGCTCGGCGGGATCGAAGCGGCCGGTGGCGAGCCGCTGTGCGAGTCCAACATAGGCAGGTAGAACCTTGTGCGCGCCGATCATCGGAAACCGGCAGCCCAGAAGCACGACGATCGGCGCCTGCACGCCGGTGAGCGCTTGCGGCAGCACGATATGCGCGGGCACGGTGTCGCGTCGGCGCCGATCG
>JAFAVH010000133.1 GCA_019242655.1 Methylobacteriaceae bacterium | reverse complement strand
GCGTTTGCGCTGATCTTCACGGCGACATTTGTCCGCGTGCTCGCGCCAGGCTTCGAAAGCGATCCGGAAAAGTTCGCGCATGCCGTTACGCTGACGCGGATCACTTTTCCCTATCTGCTTTGCGTCACGCTGGTCACATTGCAATCGGGAACGCTGAACGCGAACGGCCATTTTGCCGCTGCGGCGTTTGCGCCGATCCTTCTCAATGTCACAATGATCGTCTTTGTCGCGCTGGCATTCCTGTTTCCGGACGCAGGCGTCGCCGCGAGCGTCGGTGTGACCGTGTCCGGCGTTTTGCAGCTCGCGCTTATGATGATCGCGGCAAGGCGCGCAGGCGTGTTGGAAGGAATCGAAAAGCCGCACTGGAGCGATGACGTGCGGCGCTTCTTTCGCGCACTTGGACCGGCGGTCATCGGTGCCGGCGGCGTGCAGATCGCCCTTTTTGCCGACACGATCATCAGCTCGCTGCTGCCGACCGGCGGGCCATCATCGATCTACTATGCCGACCGCATCTATCAATTGCCGGTCGGCGTCATCGGCATCGCCGCGGGCACTGTGCTTTTGCCGGAGATGAGCCGACTGTTTGCGGCCGGCGATGTCGCGGGTGCGCAGCGCGCGCAGAACCGCACGATGGCGCTCACGCTCGCTTTGGCCGCCCCCTTTTTCGTCGCTTTCCTCATCATCCCGGACCTTGTCATGCGTGCGGTGTTCGTGCGCGGCCGCTTTACTGTTTCAGACGCCGACGCGGCCGCCGCCGTTCTCGCGGCTTACGGGATTGGACTGCTCGCCGTCGTGCTCATCCGCTCAGCCGTCGCCAGCTTCCAGGCCAAAGGCGACACGACGACGCCGATGATCATCGCGCTTTCCGCAGTAGCGGTAAATGTTGTGTTGAAGATATTGCTTTTTCGGCCTTTCGGAGCGCCGGGCCTTGCGTTTGCAACCGCGATCGGCGCTTGGCTCAATCTTACTTTGCTTGTTGCCGTTGCCTTGCGGCGCGGGACGATGCAATTCGACGATGTCTTCATGCGTTCGGCCTTTGCGACAGCGGCCGGCGCCGTCATGCTTGCCAACGTCGGATTGTGGGGACGGGCGCCGCTCGAGCACGCGCTGACTGGTCTGCGTTTCAACGATGAGATTGCGCTTGTCGTGCTGACGCTGCTTGGCGGACTCGTTTATTGCGGATTTCTGCTGTTTGGTTTGCGCGCGCTCGGTATCCGCTCTGCCGATTTCAGCGGGCGCGTTTCGCCGAGGCCCGCATGATATGACGACGAATTATATCTATGTCTTCGATGCCTATGGAACGTTGTTCGATGTCCATTCGGCTGTTGGACGCTTTCAAGCCGACATCGGCGCGCATGCCGTTGCGATGTCGGACATGTGGCGCATAAAGCAGCTGGAATATACCTGGACGCGCACGTTGATGGGCGAGTATCGCGACTTTCGTGTGCTTACCGCCGAAGCGCTCGATTATGCCGCCGGGCGTTTTGGCGGCATATCGGCCGCGCTGCGCGAGAAGCTTTTATCGGCTTACGAGCGGCTTGACGCCTATCCCGATGCCGTCCCTGCATTACGCAGCCTAAAAGAAAGAGGCGCCCGGACCGCGATCCTGTCGAACGGCACCCCGCAAATGCTCAGGACCGCCGTCGAGAGCGCCGGCTTTAGCGACGTTATCGATCACGTCTTGTCGGTCGATGCCGCGCAGAAATACAAGACGGCTCAGGAAACCTATGCACTCGTCGAGCAGGCATTGCATACGTCACGGAACGCGATCTCGTTTCAGTCGTCCAATCGCTGGGACATAGCCGGCGCAACGAAATTTGGCTTTCGCACGGTATGGATCAACCGCGCCGGCCATGCAGATGAATATCTCGACCTGCCACCGCACGCAGTGGTGAAAAGCCTCGATAATCTCCTGACGCTTTAAGCGCGGCGGCGATTGTTGTAGAGATATCGCTAAGCGCGGCTGAGACCGCCAGATCGGGAGGAATGTGTGAAACTCACTCGTTTTCTCGCGCCGCTGGCGCTTGTCGTAGGCCTCGTCGCCCCCGCTTTCGCCGAAACCAATCAGCTGCGCATCACCCATCAGCCAAGCACCGTCTATCTGCCGCTGATCATCATGGAGCATCTGAAGCTTGTCGAAGAGCAGGCGAAGAAAGCCGGCATCGGCGACCTCAACGTACAATGGCTGACGCTGACGAGTGGCGGCGCGTCTGTCGACGCATTGATGTCCGGCAATGTCGACCTTGTGACGAGCGGCGTCAGCAATCTCATTTTGATCTGGGACAAGTCGAAAGGCGAAGTGAAAGGGGTTGCCGGAGCCTCCGCGGTGCCAATGGTGTTGGTGACCCGCGACCCGGCCGTGAAGAAACTCGAGGATTTCACCGATCGCGACCGCATCGCAGTCCCGACGGTGAAAGTCTCAATGCAGGCGATTGTCCTGCAGATTGCCTGCGAGAAACAGTTCGGATTCGAGAACCGCAACAAGTTCGATTCGATCACCGTTCAGCTTGGACACCCGGATGCCGCGGCAGCGCTCAGCGATCCGAAGAACCAGGTCAACAGCCACTTCTCGTTGCCGCCGTTCCTAGCGATGGAACTCGCCAATCCGGACGTGCACCGGGTTTTGAATTCTAATGACGTCATGGGCGGACCGGTGAGCAACGGCGTCGTCTTCGGCACGAAGAAATTCCATGATGCCAACCCGAAGGTGATGGCGGCCTTCCAGTCGGCCATGGACAGCGCGATGGAGATGATCAAGAACGATCCGCGCAAAGCCGCCGAAGTGTATCTGGCGGCAACGAAGGAAAAGATTTCAGCCGACGAGCTGACGAAACTGATCACCGCTCACGATCTCATCTACTCAAAGACGCCGCAGAACACGATGAAGATCGCCGACTACATGCATCGGGCCGGCATGGTGAAGAGCGACGTGAAAAGCTGGAAGGACTATTTCTTCTCGGAGCTGCATTCACTGCCAGGAACATAGCGCACCTTATCTGGAGCGCCGCGACCGCTCCTGCTCACACGAACTGCGACAGTCCCGGAATGCTGCCGGCAATGCGGCCAAGCCGCTCTTCGCCGACCTTGTCCTTGCAGTAGGCGAAAATCTCGCGGCCCGCGCCCTGCATCTGATCCATGCCGAGGCCGAGGTCGGTGAGCTTGCCCGCAAGACCCATCAGGCCGCCGGTCGCGCCCATCATGCCCATCAGCCGGCTGCCGAGTCCGCCGCCGGCTTCCTCTGCTTCGGCCTCATCTATCGCGGCCTGCGCGCCTGGGATCGCCTGCGAAAGCGCTGCCACGTCTTCCGGCGGCCCCTCTTTGGCCAGGAAGCCCAGGATCAGGACGACAGCCTGACGCGCCGTTGCGGCGTCGAGGCCGGTCGCGCCCGCAACGCGATTGATCAATTCGTCCATTGCCCGTCGCTCCGTGGTGCCTTCCCGCGTTGTCGCCGTCCTGTCTTCCAAAAGCAAGCAGTCTGGACAGGCGGCGCGCCGACACCTTCTATACGCTCGTCCGAATCCCTGTTGGATATATTATGCCCACTGCCCAATCCATCGACCCGACAAACGTCCCCGGCAAAATCCTCGTCGGGAAGAGCGATCGCTCGTATGAGTATCTGACGCTCGGCTTCGGTAACCGCCACGGCCTCGTCACCGGCGCGACGGGCACCGGCAAGACGGTCACTTTGCAGCTTCTTGCCGAAGGCTTTTCCAACGCCGGCACGCCTGTCTTCGCTGCCGACGTTAAAGGCGATCTCGTCGGCATCAGCATGCCCGGCGATTCCAAACCTGCTTTATCGAAGCGTGCGCAAGATATCGGCATCACCTACGCACCGGATCGCTTTCCCGTCGTTTTCTGGGACGTCTTCGGCGAGCAAGGCCACTCGATACGCGCCACGATCTCCGAAATGGGGCCGCTTCTCGTCGCGCAATTGCTCGAACTCAATGACACGCAGGAGGGCGTCCTCAATATTGTTTTCCGCATTGCCGACGAGCAGGGGTTGCTCATCCTCGACCTGAAAGACCTTCGCGCGGTCCTCCAATATGCCGCCGACAACGCCTCATCACTCACAACGAAGTACGGCAATGTTGCGCCGGCAACGATCGGCACGATCCAACGCCGGCTGCTTGTGCTGGAGAACCAAGGCGCCGACAAATTCTTCGGCGAGCCGGCGCTGGAGATAACCGACTTCCTCAAGACCGATCGCGACGGACGCGGCATCGTCAATGTGCTTGCCGCCGACAAGCTCATGCGTTCGCCGCGCCTCTACGCGACTTTCCTTTTGTGGTTGCTCTCCGAGCTGTTCGAACAATTGCCGGAGATCGGCGATCCCGAGAAGCCGAAGCTCGTGTTCTTCTTCGACGAAGCCCACCTCCTCTTCAACGACGCGCCGAAAGAGCTGCTTACGGCAATTGAACAAGTCGTGCGGCTCGTTCGCTCAAAAGGCGTCGGCGTCTATTTCGTCACGCAAAATCCGCTCGATGTGCCCGAGACGGTGCTTGGCCAGCTCGGCAACCGTGTGCAGCACGCGTTGCGCGCCTTCACGCCGCGCGACCAGAAAGCGGTTAAAGCCGCCGCCGAGACGTTCCGCCAGAACCCGGCTTTCGACACCGCAAAGGTCATCATGGAACTCGGCGTCGGCGAAGCACTGGTCTCGATGCTCGAGGAGAAGGGCACGCCCGGCATGGTGGCGCGCACGCTGATCGCGCCGCCGTCTTCGCGTGTCGGTCCGATTACGCCCGATGAACGCCAGAACGTGATCGGCGCGAGTGCGTTCCGCGGCAAATACGATACCGCAATCGACCGGGAGTCCGCGTTCGAAGTGCTGCGCGACCGCGCAAGCGGCCGGATGTCACAAGCCGGCGCGCCGACCGCCGGTGCGGGCACGACGCCGACAGAGGAGAGCACGGCCGGCAGCGGCGGTCTTTTGGGCCAGATCGGCGGCATGCTCGGCGGCGTTTTCGGCAGCAGTCCGAACCAACCGCCGAGTGGACGCGGCCGTCAGCGCATGTCGACAAGCGAATTGGTCGTGCGCTCGGCCGTCCAATCGGCGGCACGCTCTGTGGGAACCCAAATCACGCGCGCTGTCTTGCGTGGTATTCTTGGCGGCATGACGCGGTAAGCCCTCACCTGTCACAAAAGTGTAGCGGGCGATTGCGATGACCCTCTGGCGTGTTGCGAGGGGGCTCACCCATGTCTTCGATTACCACAGCCGAAATTCCGATCCAGACTGTCCATCCGGGCAGTCCGCGACCTAAGCTCGATCACCCGATCGACATGCGCCAGATCATCGTCTTTCTGGCGATTATCGCCGGCGCACTGTTCTTCACGGCTTACAGCGTTTGGTCAGACATCGAGGCGACGGGCGGCACCCCAACCCGCTCTGTGCTGCCATATCTGCTCCTCGGCGTGGCGCTGCTAATCGCGCTCGGTTTCGAATTCGTCAACGGCTTCCACGATACGGCAAACGCCGTCGCGACGGTCATCTACACGCATTCGCTGCCCGCGCCGATTGCCGTCGTCTGGTCGGGCTTCTTCAACTTCCTCGGCGTGCTATTTTCGACCGGTGCGGTGGCGTTCGGCATCGTGCAGCTCTTGCCGGTCGAACTCATCTTGCAGGTCGGCTCGGATGCTGGTTTCGCGATGGTGTTCGCGCTGCTCATCGCCGCGATCATCTGGAATCTCGGTACATGGTGGCTCGGTTTGCCGGCCTCCAGTTCCCACACGCTGATCGGCTCGATCATCGGTGTCGGCGTCGCCAATGCGATGATGCGCGGCCGCAGCGGCACGGCTGGCGTCGACTGGACGAAAGCGACGGAGATCGGCTACGCGCTGCTCCTTTCGCCGCTCGTCGGCTTCATCTGCGCCGGCGCGCTGTTGCTGCTGCTGAAGCTGATTGTACGCTCGCCGTCTCTGTATTCCGAGCCGAAGGGCGACAAAGGCCCGCCGATTTGGATTCGCGGCTTGCTCATCCTGACCTGCACCGGCGTTTCGTTCGCGCACGGATCGAACGACGGACAGAAAGGCATGGGCTTGATCATGCTGATCCTGATCGGCACCGTGCCGACAGCCTACGCGCTCAACCGCGCTCTACCCGATAGTTACGTATCTTCCTTTACGGAGAAGGCGCAGGCTGCGTCAAAAGTGGTCGAGCAGAAAGCGGCCGGCTACGCGATCATCGGCGATCCGCGACCGGCGGTGACCCGCTATATCGCCGAACATCAGATCGACGGCGGTACCTATCCGTCGCTTGCGGCGCTCATCCGCGACGTCGGCCAGCAGGTCTCAAGTTACGGCTCGATGTCGAACGTGCCGCAAGCGGCCGTCGGCAACACGCGAAACGACATGTATCTCACGTCGGAAGCGATCCGCAGCCTGATCAAGGACAAGGAATCCGAACTCAGCGGCGACGACATCAAGACGCTGAATGTCTATCGCTCGGCGCTCGATCAATCGACCAAGTTCATCCCGAACTGGGTGAAGATAGCGGTGGCGATTGCGCTCGGTCTCGGCACGATGATCGGCTGGAAGCGTATCGTCGTCACCGTCGGCGAAAAGATCGGCAAGCAGCACCTGACCTATGCGCAGGGCGCCTCGGCCGAGCTCGTCGCGATGGCGACGATCGCCGCGGCTGACAATTACGGCCTGCCGGTGTCGACGACACACGTACTGTCCTCGGGTGTTGCAGGAACGATGGCGGCGAATGGCTCCGGCATCCAGATGGCGACCGTCCGCAACCTGCTGATGGCGTGGGTTCTCACCCTGCCATGCGCGATCGCGCTTTCGACAGGCCTGTTCTTCATCTTCCGGCATATTTTCTGAACCGGCATCACGCGCGCCGGCGACTCCGGCGCACGCGCTGGCGCGCTTTTGACGAACCCGCCGGCGCTTGACGCCGGCAAATCTGTCACGCGACGCCGCGCGGCTTGCGATTTGCGGGTGACCCTATAGCTTCCCGTCGCCAGACCGACGCGGGAGCTTTTCTCATTTATGCCTGATATTTTCGGTGCCGACATCCCGTTCGTGCATTTCTGCGGGATCGAGCCCGTTTCATCGGAACCCGGGCGCACGCGACTGCGGGTGAAGCTCGAGCCGCATCACATGAACCAGCTCGGCATCGCCCATGGCGGCATCACCATGACCCTGCTGGATGTGGCGCTCGGCACCGCGGCGCGCTCGGGCAGCGACAAAAGCGCCGTCATGACGCTCGACATGCAGACGCAGTTCATCGCGCCAGGACGCGGCACGCTCGCCGCCGAGGGCCGCATCGTCAAGGCCGGCCGCTCGCTTGTCTTCGTCGAAGCCGACGTGCATGACGAAGCGGGAACGCTGGTCGCCAAAGCGAGTGCGATTTTCAAGAGCACCCGTCAGCGTGAAAGGGCTGAGAATACAAGCCATGTCGAAGCCTGACATCCTCAGAGATCTGCGATTGCCGGTGATCGGCGCGCCGCTCTTCATCATCTCCAATCCCGATCTTGTCATTGCGCAATGCATTTCCGGCGTGGCCGGATCTTTTCCGGCGCTCAATGCGCGGCCAAAGGAGCAGCTCGACGAGTGGCTCGAGCGAATCACGAGCGAACTCAAAGCGCACGATGCGGCAAATCCAGACGCAAAGGCCGCGCCCTTTGCCGTCAATCAGATCATCCACAAATCCAACGATCGTCTCGGCCACGACATGGACCTTTGCGCGCGCTATCGCGTGCCGATGATCATCACGAGCCTCTCCGCGCCAACGGAGATCACGCCGCGGGTGCATGATTGGGGCGGTATCGTTTTCCACGACGTGATCAGCGTGCGTCATGCACAAAAGGCGATTGAGGCCGGTGTCGACGGACTTATCCTTGTTTGCGCTGGCGCCGGTGGGCACGCGGGAACGCTGTCGCCGTTCGCCCTCGTCCAGGAGGTGCGCAAATTCTGGGACGGGCCAATTGCGCTTTCCGGCGCGATCACAACAGGACGGGCGGTGCTTGCCGCAGAAGCGATGGGCGCCGATTTCGCCTACATCGGCACGCGTTTCATCGCCACGCATGAGGCGCGCGCCGACGACCGCTACAAGCACATGATCATCGGCTCTGAAGCCGCGGACATTCTCTACACGCCCTACTTTACCGGGGTGAATGGCAATTACCTCAAGAAGAGCGTTGTCGCTTCCGGGCTCAATCCGGAAGAACTGCCGCTGCGCGACAAGGATACGATGACCTTCGGCTCCAATCGCGTGAAGGCTTGGAAGGACGTCTGGGGCGCGGGCCAGGGGGTCGGCACGATCGACGAGATTTTGCCTGCAGCGGAAGTGGTGGCACGGCTCGCCGCCGATTATGAGGCAACGAAGCGGCGGCTTGCGGCGTGAACGATCCGCTCGTCCTTACGGCTCGCCAACTGAGCGGGCTCTTCGCAAAGCGAGCGCTGTCGCCGGTCGAGCTTTTAGACGCGGTGCTCGCGCGCATCGAGCGTGAAGAGCCGAAGATCAACGCGTTCATCCTGCTTGATCGCGACGGGGCACGCGAAGTGGCCAAAGCCAGCGAAGAACGCTGGCGCAGGCGCGCGCCGCTGAGTGCCGCGGACGGGCTTGTTGCTACGATCAAGGACAACGTGCTGCTCGCCGGCTTCCCAATCCGTCGCGGGTCGAAGACGAGCTCGGACGCGCCTGCGGCGGAAGACGCGCCTGCCTCGGCGCGCCTCAAAGAAGCCGGCTGCGTCGTCGTCGGCAAGACGACGCTGCCGGAATTCGGCTGGAAAGGTTTGTGCGACTCTCCTTTGACCGGCATCACCCGCAATCCCTGGAAGCTCGATCGCGCCACCGGCGGCTCGTCCGGCGGCGCAGCGGCAGCTGCGGCGCTCGGCCTCGGGCAATTGCATCTCGGCACCGACGCTGCAGGCTCGGTCCGCATTCCCGCGGCCTTCTGCGGCGTGTTCGCGATCAAGCCGTCATTTGGCCGAGTGCCGGCTTATCCCGCCTCGCCGTTCAGTGCGCTCGCGCATCTCGGACCGATTACGCGTAGCGTCGAAGATGCCGCCTTGATGCTGTCGATCATCGGTCGGCCCGACATGCGCGATTTTCAGGCGTGGAACACGCCCTGCCCGGATTACACGATCGGTCTTAATCAGGGCGTCACCGGGATGCGGATTGCCTATTCGCCGAGGCTCGGTCTCAATGTGAATGTGGATCCAGAAATTGCAACGGCTTGCGAGCAAGCCGCGCAAACATTCGTTGAGCTCGGCGCGCGCGTCGAGCTTGCCGATCCGCAAATGCCGAATTGCAGGCCGATCATCGATAGTCTGTGGAAAGCTGTCGCCGCCTTTATCCGCGACGGCATCCCGGCGGAAACTCGCGCACAATGCGATCCAGGTTTTCTCCGCGATGCGGAAACAGGCGCAAACGTCGTGACCGGCCGTTATATCGCCGCCTTTGCCGAGCGGGCCAACGCGGCGCTCGCGATGGCGCGCTTTCACGAAGACCACGATCTGTTGCTCACGCCGCAAATGCCGGTGCCGGCGATCGTCGCCGGACACGACGTGCCGCCGGACAGCGGCATGACGCATTGGTTCGACTGGTCGCCGTTCACTTATCCCTTCAACATCACGCAGCAGCCGGCAGCGAGCGTGCCCTGTGGTTTCACCCGGGATGGTTTGCCGATCGGCCTGCAGATCGTTGGGCCTTCGCATGCGGATGCACGCGTTCTGGCTGCGGCGCGTGCGTTCGAGAATGCCCGTCCGTTCGCACGCATCGAAACGGCGCGCGCCTAAACGCCGGCGGCCGGTTCGGGGCTCCGCCTCCATTTCAGCAGGCCGGCGAGTGCTAGCGTCACGAGGACGCCGGCGATCTCGACGAAAAGCTCGGGATAGACGGGCACTTTCGCAAGCAAGTGCGCGAACGCGCCTTCGTCGAGCCATCGATCGACGAAAGGCTCTGCGGCGATCATCTCGCCGGCGATCCAGCCGAGAAGCGCCGCGCCGCCCCAAGCGATAATCGGAAAGCGGTCGAGCAATTTCAAGAGCAACGTCGAGCCGAAGACGATCAGCGGCACCGACAAAAGCAGTCCGAAAATCATCAGTTCCAGCGAGCCACGCGCCGCACCCGCAATGGCAACGACATTGTCGAGCGACATGACACCGTCCGCGACGACGATCGTTGCGACCGCGCCAAAGAGGCTCGCTCTCGCCCTCACCTTATGCGCCGCAGGGTCCTCGAGCGCGAGCCGCACCGCGATCCAGAGCAAGAGGAGACCGCCGATTATGTGCAGATAGAGCAGAGCGAGCAATTGGACGATGACGGCGGCTAGGACGATGCGCAGGAGCACCGCGGCTCCGGCGCCGAGAATGATGCCCCAGCGACGTTGCTCCTGCGGCAGCGAACGGCAGGCCATCGCGATGACAATCGCATTGTCGCCGGAAAGGAGAAGATCGATCCAGACGATCTGCAACACCTGCAGCGCCAGCGTGCCAAGGCCTAAATCCATGATCTCCTCTGTTTGAGCGAGGACTTAGCTAGGCTTCGTTGCCCGTGGTTCAACGATGGCTGTCACTTGAGCATGATCCAAGCCGGTGCATGATCGCTGGCATTTTCGTCGCCGCGAACGTGCTTGTCGACACCCGCGGCGATTAGACGTGGCATCAAGGATTTGCTGAGCAGGAGGTGATCGATGCGCAAACCTGAATCGCGTTGCCAGCGCCCGAACTTGTAATCCCAAAACGTGTATATCGGCTCGTCCGGGTGCAGCGTGCGTAGCGCATCGGTCCATCCCTCTTTAAGAAGGCGCGCATAGGCGGCGCGCGGCTGCGGCTGCACCAGCGCGTTCTTAGACCACGATTTGCTCCGGTAAATGTCGGCCGGCGTCGGCACGACATTGTAATCGCCGGCAAGCACTACGGGAGCGCCGCTCTTCCGCAATTCCGCGGCATGCGCGATCAGCCGCTCGAACCAGGCGAGCTTGTATTCAAATTTTGGCCCAGGCTGCGGATTGCCGTTCGGCAAATAAATCGAGGTGATGAGAATGCCGCGCACCGCGGCTTCGATATAGCGGCTCTGCGTATCGTTCGGATCGCCCGGCAATTCGGTGCGCGTGAGAACGGGATCGGCGCCTTTTGCAAGGATCGCGACGCCGTTCCAGCTTTTCTGCCCGCGCCAGACCGCGCCATAACCGGCAGCGCGGATCGCGGCTTCGGGAAATGCGCGATCTTCAGCCTTCAGTTCCTGCAGGCAGGCGACATCCGGCGCGGCTGTTTCCAGCCAGGCGATAAGGTTCGGCAGGCGCTTGTTGATATTGTTGATGTTGAACGTGGCGATCTTCATCGGCGCGGATCGGCCGCGGTCGCACTAATGCGCACGGGGCTCGTCATTTCGCGGAAGCGCCACATATGTCGCCGCAATCGGCGCTCGTTTCGGACATTAGCATGCTATCCCGCCCTGCCCTCCTTTCGTGCATTATCGCGCTCGCCTTCGCCGCGCCTGGTTACGCCGACACCTTGCCGGCCAACAATAGTCCGCCGCAATCTATCCCGCAGGGCGGCGCCGACGCGCAGAGGATCGAGAAGGTGCTCCAGCGCATCAAACTGCCGCCGGGCTTTTCGATCTCGCTCTACGCGCTTGTGCCGGAAGCACGGCATCTCGCCGTTGGACCACAGGGCAAGGTGATTTTTGTCGGCACGACGAACACCAAAATCTACGCGATCAATGCCGGCGGCGAGCGCGCTGCGAAGGTTGAGACATTCGCACCCTCGATCGGCTTTGTCATGCCGAACGGCCCGTGCTTTGCACCGGACGGCAGCCTTTTCGTCGCCGAACAGAACCGCATCCTGCGTTTTCCCAATGCCGAGCAAGATGTCGCAAGCAAATCGCTGCAAGCCGAAATCGTCGTCCCGCAAGGGGAACTCGTTCCGCGCAGCGAGCAAAGCCGCGGTCACTCCGCGCGCGTCTGCCGTGTCGGGCCGGACGGCAAGCTCTACGTTGCCCTCGGCCAACCCTACAACGTCACGCCGGCAAACAAAGTCACTATGTACCAGAAACTCGGCATCGGCGGCATCGTCCGCATGAACCTCGACGGCAGCGGGCGCGAGGTTTTCGCGACCGGCATCCGCAATTCCGTCGGACTCGATTTCAACCCCAAAGACAAGGTCCTTTGGTTTACCGACAATCAAGTCGACATGATGGGCGATGATATTCCGCCGGGCGAGATCAACCGCGCGCCGCGCGCCGGCTTGAATTTCGGTTTCCCATGGTTTGGCGGAGGCCACACGCGCACACGCGAATTTTCTAAGGACGAGCCGCCGGGCGGCGTCATATTTCCGGAAATCGAAGAAGCCGCACATGCTGCCGACCTTGGCATGGCGTTCTATCAGGGGGATATGTTTCCCGAGAAATATCGCGGCGGGATTTTTTCTGCGCAGCATGGATCGTGGAACCGCAGCGTGCCGGTCGGCGCGCGCGTGATGTTCTCCACGCTGAAGCCGGATGGCACCGGCGATAAGAGCGAGCCGTTTGCAGAGGGCTGGAACATTCCCAATGGCGGTTATCTCGGCCGGCCGGTCGACGTCGCCGAATTGCCAGACGGCTCGCTGCTCGTGTCCGACGACGATGCCGGCGCGGTGTATCGGATCACTTACAAGGCGCAATGAGCTTCACGTCGTATTCTTCGTATGTGCGCGGCGACCGCGACGATCGCCGCTTCAACGGCACGCGTCAGAGCCGGCAACGTGATCCGCGGCGCCTCTTCGGCATCGTCTTCGTCGTTTGACTCATGACGCACGCCCGTCAACCGCGGCACATGGATGAACACGGCCGGCGCGCTACCGCTCGCGAGGCTGGCATAGAGCGTCTGGTTGCAGACATAGTCGCCGGCATCGATTGAGAGCTGCGTCGGCACGCCGGTGCGACGCATCAGCGTAACCAACGAGGGCGTTGCCAGCGGCGAGCGCAACGACGGCACGCCGGCGGCACGAACGGCGCGTGCGGCGGCGCGGCGTTTTGCGGCATCGGGATGCAAGGTCGTGAGGCGATTGACCGCGCGCGTCTCGACACTCACCTGCTTGCGCCGTGACGCCAGACCGAGATGCACAATTGCGTCCGGTTCAGTGCGGGCGACGAGTTCCTCGAGCGCGCGCGTCACTTCATCATAGACGACCGGCAGTACGGCTGTTTGCAGCTTCACCCCATGCAGCCGAAACCGGCGCGCATGCCGGTGCAACAAACGCATCACAATCGCAGTGCTCGGATTGACCGACGCGCCGGGAAAAGCCGAAAAGCCGGTGACCAGGATTGTCACGTCGCTCAACGCGTCACACTCCCAGCATTTGGGCGATCTCCTCGACCGCAAGCGTCGGCGCGAGCTCGCCATTTGCGACGCGCGCTTCGAGCGCGGCGACGTGGCGCTTTACGCCGGGATCGGATCGCAGCCGCGCACGTAGCCGGTCCTCCAGCATCGTCCACATCCACTTCACCTGCTGCGCACGCCGCTTCTCATCGAATTCGCCGCTCGCCTGCATGCGCCGGCGATGCTCGATGACCTGACCCCACATCGCTTCAAGCCCCTCATTGGCCTGCCCCGACACAAGCACGACCGGCGGCGACCAGGTTGAGGATGCGGGCTGCAGGATATGCAGCGCGGCGAGATATTCGGCCCTTGCTGCTTCCGCGCGCCCGCGGCCCTCACCTTCCGCCTTGTTGATCGCGATCATATCGGCGAGTTCGAGCACGCCTTTCTTGATGCCCTGCAATTCGTCACCCGCGCCGGGCAGCATCAGCACCAGGAAAAAGTCGGTCATGTCGGCAACCGCCGTCTCCGATTGCCCGATACCGACGGTTTCGACCATGATCACGTCGAAGCCCGCGGCCTCGCAGAGCAGCATCGTCTCGCGCGTTCGCGCCGCGACGCCGCCGAGCGTGCCGGCCGCGGGAGAAGGCCGGATGAAAGCATTGTGATCCTGCGCCAAACGCGCCATGCGCGTCTTGTCGCCGAGGATCGAGCCGCCGGTGCGAGTGGAGGAAGGATCGATCGCCAGCACGGCGACGCGATGACCTAGCGCTGTGAGGTTCGTGCCAAGCGTGTCGATCAGCGTCGATTTACCGACGCCCGGCACGCCGGTAATGCCGACGCGCACCGCTTTGCCGGTCTGCGGCAGCACTGCCTGCATCAGCACGCGCGCCATCTGCTGATGAGCGGGCTTACGGCTTTCGATCAGCGTGATTGCGCGTGCGAGCGTCGCGCGGTCGCCGGCGGCGAGGCGTTCCGCCAGACTTTCCGGAGAAGGATTCGAGGCAAGAATGGGGTGCGCGGTCATGCCTGGTTATAACTGTGAGCGCGCGCCATGACACGGATAAACGGAAGCTGCTTTTGTCCATGCGCGCCGCGCGCCGAGATGGGCGCGGCGGCTGTGTCATGGATTTGCGCGTTCATCTCGTCGATCTCGCATTGTGGGTGCTTAACTTCTCACAAGTCGCAGAGGTTTCCAGCACGCTGTTTGCCGACGCCTCTTCGAATCACGTCGAGGACTACAGCGAGTCGCTCAAAGCAGCGAGTCGCTCGTCCATTTGAGCGTGCGTCATCCTTACTGCGTGCCAGCGCACGCAAAACAACAGAGGACACGGGCGCCGGGCGGCCGCATCTAAAACTAAAAAG
>JAFAVH010000057.1 GCA_019242655.1 Methylobacteriaceae bacterium | reverse complement strand
CGATCGACACGCGCGCTTTAGGGTTGGCCGTGATTGTCCTCGGCGGCGGCCGCAGTGCGCCTGGCGCGGCGATCGATCTTATCGTGGGCTTGAGCGACCTCGCCGGACTTAGCGACGAGGTTGGGCCGGAGCGTCCACTCTGCCGCGTTCATGCGCGCCGTGAAAGCGATGCGGAGGCAGCGTCGGCTTTGATACAGCGGGCTTACACGATCGGCGAAGAAGCGCCCGAGCTGCGTGCGCCGGTCATCGACCGGATCGTCGCCGCACAGCAGTGACGGCGCCGAAGCTATTGGCGAGAATGCGCGCACGCGCCTCAGTGAAAGGCTCGCGCGCTACCAGCATGTGATGCGCATTTGCGTGCAGCAAAGTGTGCTCGTCGCACATGATGCCGACATGTCCTTTCCAGAAAACGAGGTCGCCGCGCCGCAAGTGCAGCGGCTCTTCCAGCGGCAACTCCGCGCCGATCTCGCGCGCCTGCACGTCGGTGTCGCGGGGCGCCGCGATGCCCGCGGCGGCGAGCGAAACCTGCACGAGGCCCGAGCAGTCGAGACCGAGCGCGGTCTTGCCACCCCAGAGATAGGGCACGCCGACAAAGCGTTCGGCGACGGCGACGAAGTCGGGTTCGTATTGTGAAAGCGGCCGCAGATGCGGCGCGTAGACAAAGCCGTGATCGGCGACGCGCGCGTAATCGCCCTCGTCCTCGACGGTGATTTCCGCTCCGAGCGGCAGCGCCTCGAGCGGCGGCACTTTCATGTTCGGCGCGGGATAGACGAAGGTGCGCAAGGCGGCGACGCGGTGCGTCGGGTCTTTGAGCGCCGGCCGCAGCATATGGGAGGGCAGATAGCCGACATAAGAGTCGCGCGTGAGCTGCCCCCAAGCCCAGCCTTCATTCTCCTCGTAGACAGTGACGCGCTCGCCGCAGAGGGCTTGCGTGTCGAGCGAGGCGTCAGGTGTCGGCCCGCTCCGAACGTCGGCAATCGGCGCAACGATCCGCATGTCGCGGCCTTCAACAAAAGTCGCGGCTTCGACATGCCCCTTGAGATGCGCGGCCGCGAGGTCCGGACGCGCTGGCGTGAAGCGGCGGTCGAAGCTTATCGTCATAGGAGCTCTTCTAACCGGGCTGCCGCGCTTGCCAAGAGGCGGCGCTTTCGCGCATGACAACGGCAAGATCGAACAGCCGCTCAGAGAGGGACATCATGCGCGACATCACCCATTTCATCGGCGGCAAGCATGTTGCCGGCACATCCGGCCGCTTCGCCGATGGCTATCAGCCGATGACCGGCGAGGTGATATCGCGCATCCCGCTCGCCTCCAAGGCGGAGGTGCGGGCCGCGGTCGAGAATGCGCTCGCAGCGTGGCCGGCCTGGGCGGCCACCAACCCGCAGCGCCGCGCCCGAATCATGATGAAGTTCGTCGAGCTTGTCGCGCGCGACAATGACGAACTCGCCGACCTCCTGGCGCGCGAGCACGGCAAGACCGTTGCCGACGCAAAGGGCGACATCCAGCGCGGCATTGAGGTTGTTGAATTTGCCTGCGGCATTCCGCATCTCATGAAGGGCGAGTTCACCGACAGCGCCGGGCCCGGCATCGACGTGTATTCCATGCGCCAGCCGCTCGGCGTTGTCGCGGGCATCACGCCGTTCAATTTTCCCGCAATGATTCCGATGTGGAAATTCGCACCGGCCATTGCCTGCGGCAACGCGTTCCTTTTGAAACCGTCGGAGCGCGATCCCGGTGTGCCGCTGCGGCTCGCCGAGCTGATGATCGAAGCCGGCTTGCCGGCGGGCATTCTCAATGTCGTCAACGGCGACAAGGAAGCCGTCGATGCAATCCTCGACGATCCAGATATCCGGGCCGTCGGTTTCGTCGGCTCGACGCCCATTGCCGAATATATCTACACGCGCGGCTGCGCGGCGGGAAAGCGCGTGCAATGTTTCGGCGGCGCCAAGAACCACATGATCATCATGCCCGACGCCGATATGAGCCAAGCCGTCGATGCGCTTGTCGGTGCGGGCTACGGTTCGGCGGGCGAGCGCTGCATGGCGGTGTCGGTCGCGGTGCCGGTCGGCAAAGGCACGGCGGACGAGTTGATGAATCGTCTGGTGCCGCGCGTCGAGAGTTTGAAGATCGGGCCTTCGACGGATTCATCGGCCGATTACGGCCCGCTTGTCACGCGCGATGCACTGAACCGCGTGCGCGATTACGTCGAGATCGGCATCAAGGAGGGCGCGACGCTCGCCGTCGACGGCCGTAATTTCAAGATGCAGGGTTATGAGGACGGCTTCTATATGGGCGGCTGCCTCTTCGACAATGTCAGCAAAGACATGCGCATCTACAAGGAAGAGATTTTTGGCCCGGTTCTGTCGGTCGTGCGCGCCGAGGGTTATGGCGAAGCGCTGTCGCTGGCCAACGACCATGAATACGGCAACGGAGTCGCCATCTTCACGCGCGATGGCGACGCGGCGCGCGATTTTGCCTCAAAAGTGCAGGTCGGGATGATCGGCGTCAACGTGCCGATCCCGGTGCCGCTCGCTTACTACACGTTCGGCGGCTGGAAGCGCTCGGGCTTCGGCGATCTCAACCAGCACGGTCCCGACGCGGTGCGCTTCTATACGAAGACCAAGACGGTGACGTCGCGCTGGCCGTCGGGCATCAAGGACGGCGCGAGTTTTACCATGCCGCTGATGCACTGAGGGCGGGCGCGTTTACGCCCGCTGCATCAATGTCAGCATGGCCTTGCAACGAACGCTGCGAGTGCCGATCAGCGCAACCGCTTCGGCTTCGGCGCCTTCTGCATTGCAGGTGCCGGATATTCCGATGCCGATCTCATGCCCACCGAACAGCGGCACTTCGCCTTTCGCCGGCGTGTGCTCCTGATTGAGGATTTCCCCTTTCCAGCGGCCGTTCGCCGAATCGTACGAGCCGAGATAGTAGAAAGATCCGTCGCCGCCGAGAATGTGGCCGTCGTGGAACAGCATCACGCCGGTATTTGCGCCCGCAATTCCATCGAGCGTGCGGATGTGAATGGAATAGAGGCCATTGACGATGCCGCCCTCGCTAACTTTTCCTGGGGGCCCGATCTCCTCGTCCAGCGGTGTCATCACCGACCGAAAAATTGCGCCGGGCAATTGCTCCGAGCCGCCTTGAAAGCGGAAAACTTTGCCATCCGCGTCGGCCCGGCCGCGCGCCTTCAGTGCGGCGCTATCCGAGCCGAGAAGCGAATCATATCGTGGATCGTTATTGTGCCGGCGCGTCACGAGCTCGGCATAGATGTCGTCGCCGATCTGCTCGTATGTGCCGATATGCGCGAAGGCCGAACCGCCGCCAAGCAGGACGCCGTCCCGCGCATACATGACGCTGCGGCCGGAGGCGGCGTCTACGCTGAACTCGACCTTGTAGAACCCGTCCAACAACAAAAACCATCCCGTGCGGACGCAACTTAGCAGCCGAATGCCCGGTCGGTAAATGTGCTGACCCGACTGCCGATCGGAGCATCGGCTAACGCCCGCTCAGGCCACCTGCTTGTCGGCTGCCCCACCGAAATGATCGATGTAGCGCAAGTCGAGCTCGGCGACCGGCATGATGATGAATACGTCCGTGGTGCCGAACTGGTGATCGATCACGGCACCGTCGCCGACCTTGGCTCCGCAACGCAGATAACCCTTGATCAGCGGCGGCAGAGCGGCGAGCGCACGCCTTTTGTCGACGCTGTCGCGGTTGAGCATCGGCATCGGGACGTGCTTGCCGTGAAGCGCGCTTACGTTCCAATCTTCCGAAGCGTTGGCGAAATGCGCGAGAAAACTCAGGCTCGCCGCATGCGCCAGCGGGTTTGTGCCTTCGAGGCTGGCGCAGCCGAACAGCGCGTCAATCTTATAATGCTTGGCGTAAGCCCAGATGCCGCGCCAAAGGAGCTCGAGCGTACGTTTCGAACGATAGGGCGCAAGCACGCAGGAGCGCCCGAGCTCGAGGAAACGCTTGCCGTCATGGCGTGCGAGTAGAGGCGCGATGTCATATTCCTGCGCGCTGTAGAAGCCGTGATGCGTCTCGGCCCGATCCTGGCGCAGGAGGCGATACGTGCCGACCACTTTCGGCTTCGGCTTGCCGAAGCGGTTTACCGCCGCGTGATCGATTACGAGAAGATGGTCGCACGATACATCGAAGGGGCAGATGTCGCGCCGGATCAGCGCCGCCGTGCGGTCGGCCTTGGCCTGTCCTTCTTCGTAGAAGACCTTGAAGCGCAGGCGCTGCGCTTTGCGGACTTCTTTTTTTGTGGTGGCAAGCCGCACTTCAAGAGAGCCAAACCTGCCGAGCGTCGGACCGAGTTCGTCCGCCGTTGCGGCCCCTGCTTTTTCAAATGATGAGGTTTTGAGCCAAGCGATCTTGTTACGCGCGGTCCCCGGCTCGCTTGCCGATGTCATGCACGCCCTTTCCGGCTCGAATCACCTGACCAAACGATAGTTAGTTGAGCTGAAGGGAATGTGACAGCCGATCGTCAGGAGCCTGTGGGACGAAGTGTTTCCGCAGGATGCGTCCGTGTCAGCGCCGTTTCGATCAGGGCAACGAGATCGAACGGGTCCACCGGCTTTGCAAGAAAATAGTCGATCCCAGCCTCTGTCGCCGCGCGCCGGTCGGCGGCGAATGCGTTGGCGGTGAGCGCGATCAGCGGCGTGTGCCGGCCGCCGGATTCCCCAGCGCGAATCTGGCGGGCGGCGGCAAGGCCGTCGAGCACTGGCATACGGATGTCGAGAATAATCGCGTCAAACGCCGCGTCATCGGCGCGTTGCACCGCCTCGGCGCCGTCGCTCGCGCAGGTAACTTTCGCGCCGTGACGTTCCAGATGTTTCAGCGCGACGCGACGGCTGATTTCATTGTCTTCCGCGAGAAGGATGCGCACATCTTTGAGCTTCGGTGCTGCGTCGTGCGTGGCACGATGCTCGCGTCCGGTCTGCCCGCTTTTCGGCGACAGCCGCGCCAACAGGCTTGCGGAGCGTACGGGCTTCACCAGCCAACCATCGAAAAGACGCAGCGTCTGTGAGCTCAGCGCCCGCCGCTCGGTCGGAGAGAAAAGGACGACGAGGCGTTTCGCTCCGGCACGCCGCGCGGCGTCCGCGATTTTCGCCGCCGTCGCTTCGTCGAAAGCACGATCGACGAGAACGGTGTCAAAAGTCGCGTCCTCTCTTTCGAGATGCACAAGCGCCTCTGCTTCGCTTCGCACATAGTCGACCGCCGCACCGCATGCGGCGAGGCGTTCGCCGATATAGGGCGCTTCGAAACGCGATGGTGACGCGATAAGCGCGCGTTGGCGCACCATGTCGCGATTCGATTGAGCGCGTCCGGCGTCATCGGCGAGCGGCAACGAAATCGCGAACGTGCTTCCGTTTTCGGACGAGTCTGCGAGCCACAATCGGCCGTCCATCCGCTCGACAAGGCGCTTCGAGATCGCGAGCCCCAATCCGCTGCCACCATGCTGGCGGGCGGTCGTCTCGTCGCCCTGCTCAAAATCCTGAAAGATGGCGTTGCGCCTGTCCGACGGCACGCCGGGCCCGGTATCGGTAACCGAAATCACCAGCGCGCGCCCTTCGCGCGCGACGCGGAGGCCGACGCCGCCGCGCCCGGTGAATTTCACCGCGTTCCCGGCAAGATTGAGCAGCACCTGACGCAAGCGCGCCGCATCGCCGATTGTCTCCGCCGGTGCATCCGGCGCGATGAAGCTCGCGATCTCCAGCCCTTTATCGTGCGCGCGCGGCGCGAGCAGCTCGACGACGCTCTCGACCAGCGGGGCGATCGCAAACCGCTCGTTGACGATGTCGAGCTTGCCCGCCTCGATACGCGAGAGATCGAGCAAATCCTCGATCAGCGAACCGAGCGATTGCCCGGAATCGCGGATTGCCTCGACATAGCTCTTCTGTTCATCGTCGATCGCCGTCGCCGTGAGAAGGTCGGCCATGCCGAGGATGCCGTTGAGCGGCGTGCGCACCTCATGGCTGACCGTCGCCAGGAAGCGCGACTTCGCTTCGCTTGCGGCTTCCGCCCGGTCGCGCGCCTCGGCGGCGGCGCGCAATTCCCAGATCTGATCGCGCAGGCGTTCGAGCTCGCGCTCGTCCGCGCGGGTGCGGCGGCCAAAGCGCCGCAGGGTAAACGAATGCAGAATCGCAAGCGTGAAAAGCCCGCCGGCAAGGCTCGCAAGAGCGATTGCCGTCATGTCGGTCAACCAGCCCGACAAAGCCAAGCCCACGCGACGCTCCACTTCTGCCGTCTTGCAGCCGGGGCAGACTAGGCGCGAGGCGTTGAAGAAGGATTGCGGCTAAACCCGAATGAAGGTTACGTCCGGCGCGCGCCCGGATTGGCGAGACCGAGCTCGTAGAAGCTCCACAGCGCGACGCCGGCGATTGCAATGTCGACGACGGCTAGGCCCCAAGCCGGAAAAACGTCCGGGGCGCGCGGCTGGAACCAATGCGCCGCGCCGCCGATAAGGGCGGCGAAGGGGAGTGCCGCAGCCAATGCAGCCGGGCGGCCGATCGCACGAAAACGCTTGGCACTGAGATTGGTCCAGGAGACCGCGATCAAGAGCACCGCGAATGCAAAGAACGCGAGATAGACGAAAGCAGCGAGCGTCACGCCATTCAGGAATTCCGGTTTGGACAGATCGCGGTGTGTCGCGGGCGCGACGACGAGCCAGATCAGCGTGAGCGGGATGAGGATCGCAGCGAGCGCCAGCGTTCCCGATCGCCAGACCCGCCGGCCAATCCTGCCCTCATAAGTCTGGAAGAGGAAACGGTTCGTCGCTCGGTCGAAGCGCATCAATCCCGCAGGAGATCGTTGATGGCGGTTTTGGCGCGCGTCTGCGCATCGACGGTCTTGACGATGACAGCGCAATAGAGGCTTGGCCCGGGCGTGCCGTTCGGCAGCGGTTTTCCCGGCATCGAGCCGGAGACGACGACCGAGAACGGCGGCACGTAGCCGATATGCGTTTCACCGGTGGCACGATCGACGATCTTCGTCGAGGCGCCGATGAGTACGCCCATCGACAGAACGGAGCCTTCGCCGACAATCACGCCCTCGACGACTTCCGAGCGCGCGCCGATGAAGCAATTGTCCTCGATGATCGTCGGATTGGCCTGCAGCGGCTCGAGCACGCCGCCAATGCCGACGCCGCCCGAAAGATGCACGTTCCTGCCGATCTGCGCGCAGGAGCCGACCGTCGCCCATGTGTCGACCATCGTGCCGGAATCGACATAAGCGCCGAGATTGACGAAGGACGGCATCAGGACGACGCCTGGCGCGATATAGGCCGAGCGGCGCACGATGCAGTTCGGCACTGAGCGGAAACCGGCGGCGGCATGCTTGTTGGCGCCCCAGCCCTCGAACTTCGACGGCACCTTGTCCCACCAGGTCGCGCCGCCGGGACCGCCGGAGATCGCGCTCATGTCGTTCAGGCGGAAAGAAAGAAGCACGGCCTTCTTCAGCCATTGATTGACGCGCCAGGAATCGCGCAAAGAATCGCGCAACGACTCGCGGCCTGTGGCGCCAGCGGCCTTCTCGGCAACGCGCGCCTCGCCCTTATCGAGCTTGTCGAGCGCGGTCTCGACCGCGTCGCGCACCTCACCCTTGGTTTGCGGGCCGACATTGGCGCGATCGTCGAATGCGGTTTCGATGATCTTTTGTAGTTCGCTTGCGGACATCATCCCCTCAATTGTTTGTATTTTCGGCCGCGGGCACGTCGCGCACGATCTGCCGCAAAAATCCTTCGAGATCATCCGTCACGTAGTCGACGTGACGCGGACGTTCTTTGGCGACCTCCCAGGGATCGCGATGGTCGCGCTGCCCGGGCTTCGGCACGACCAGGGTCGTGCGCATGCCGCGCGCGTGCGGGACAACCAGATTGCGCGCGATATCCTCGAACATCGCGGCGCCCGCGGGATCGACACCGTGCTTTTCAAAGAAGCGCTCGTAGGTCTGCGGATTAGGCTTCGGCATAAGATCGCCCGCGACAATGTCGAACACGTCTTCGAACATTTCGTCGAGCCCGAGCTGCGCGGCTGTGCGCAAAGCATGTTCGCGCGAGCCGTTTGTGAGGATGAGCTTGCGGCCGGGCAGCGCGGTGATCGCGGTGGCAAGTGAGTGGTTCGGGATGAGCGAGGATCGATCGATGTCGTGGACGAATTGCAGGAACTCTGCGGAGGTGACCTCGTGCTCCTCCATCAAGCCGCGTAAGGTCGTGCCGTAACGCTCGTAATAGTATTTTTGCAGCGCCCGCGACGACATGCCGTCGAGCCCGAAGAGTTCCATCATAAACAGCGTTATGCGCGCATCGATTTTCGGCCAGAGATCGGACGAAGCGGGATAGAGCGTGTTGTCGAGATCGAAAACCCAAGTATGGACATGAGCAAATTCCTGCGCGATCTCGGAACCGCTAATAGCGGTCGGTACCTTGCCCGGCACCGCTTCAACCGCGACGACCGGCTCGTCCGAGCCCCCCAGCTGATCGTCTCTAAAAAA
>JAFAVH010000138.1 GCA_019242655.1 Methylobacteriaceae bacterium | reverse complement strand
TCTCGATGACGATGGGCGCGTGGCTTGCCACAAGCTTTGTCGGCAATTTCGGCGCCGGCTGGCTCGGCAGCTTCTGGAGCGGCACGAATAAAGTTCATTTCTTCACGTTGATGAGCTGCATTGCGCTTGCAGCTGGCGCAGCGATTTTTGCGGTCCGAAAACCATTGGAATCGATGCTTCACATCCATGCAGGGCGGATGAGATGATCCGCGGGTCGGATATCGTCGCACAGACGCTCGAGCGCGCCGGGCTCTACAACATCTTCACGCTTTCCGGCAATCACATCATGCCGATCTTCGATGCGGCGATCGGCACGCGTCTCGATCTCGTCCATGTCCGCCACGAGGCTGCCGCCGTGCATATGGCGGACGCCTGGGGACGGCTCTCCGGAATGCCGGGGATAGCGCTTGTCACCGGCGGACCGGGTCACACGAACGCGACCGCCGCGCTCATGACCGCGCAAGCCGCGGAATCGCCGCTCATTCTTCTCTCGGGGCATGCGGCGCGTGACGAGGTCGGCCGCGGTGGCTTCCAGGAATTGCCGCAGGGGGAAATCGCAGCGCCGTTATGCAAGGCGTCGTGGACTGCCGCGACGACGGAGAGACTCGGTCATGACATCGCGCGAGCCGTCTCCCTCTCGCGCGGCGGACGCCCGGGCCCTGTGCATATCAGTCTGCCATTCGATCTGCTTGATGCGAAGGTGGAGGACAGCGCCGCCTTGTGGCCGAGCGCAGCGGATTTCGAACCGCCGCAGATGCAACTCGCCGCAGATGACAGAGGTGCGGTTCTTGCCGCCCTCGAAAATGCAGAGCGTCCCCTCATCCTGGCGGGTCCGGCGATGTCCGGCCGCTGCGGCCGGGCGCTCCTGCACGCGCTCGCTCAGTCAACGCGCGCGCCGACGATAACGATAGAAAGCCCGCGCGGCATAAACGATCCGAGCCTCGGCGCTTTTGCCGAGATTTTGCGCGAAGCCGATCTCATCGTGCTGCTCGGCAAGGCGCACGATTTTACCTTGCGCTTTGCCGACCCGCCATTTGTCGATGCCGGCTGCCGATTCATCGCCGTCGATCCGGATCGTGCGATGATCGATCGTGTGCAACGTGAGAAAGGATCGCGGCTCGTGCACAGCGCAATCGCGGACGCGCGTGCAGCTGCGCGATCTCTTGCAGAAAAGGGACGCCCCGGAGATAATCATCGCACCGAGTGGCTCGACAAAGTCGCCGCCGCGCTGTCCTATCGGCCAACGCATTGGGATGCGCCGCGCGCGCGCGACGCAAAAATTCATCCCATCGATCTTTGTCGCGCAATTCGGCCGCTGCTCGCGCGCGATCCGAACGCGATCTTTATCTCCGATGGCGGTGAGATCGGGCAATGGGCGCAAGCTCTCCTCAACGCGCCGCGGCGGCTGATCAACGGCGTCGCCGGATCGATCGGCTCGGCCATTCCGCTTGCGCTTGCCGCTCGCCGCTTTGAGCCGCGTGCTCCGGTCATCGCCGTCATGGGCGACGGCACGTTTGGTTTCCACATGACGGAATTCGACACCGCAATTCGTCACAACCTTCCATTCGTCGCGGTGGTCGGCAACGATGCCACCTGGAACGCGGAATACCAGATTCAACTTCGCGCCTATGGCTCGGCACGCGCGCATAGCTGCGAGCTGCTGCCGTCGCGTTATGACAAAGTGGTTGAAGCGCTCGGCGGTCATGGTGAACTTGTCGAGCAAATCGACGATCTGCCGCCGGCGCTTGACCGCGCGCTTGCCAGCGGCAAGCCGGCCTGTGTCAATGTCATGATCGAGCGCGTGGCGGCGCCGGTGATCAAAAGAGAGAGCGCATGACCTACAGAGTTTCGCGACGTGGCACGCTTACGGGCGCGGCAAGCCTGATCGCCGCGCCGGCGATTTTGCGTGCGCAAGAAGCCCGTGTCGTCCGCATTGTCCAGCAGCGTGGCCTCTTGTACCTGCCGGTCGATCTCCTCGCCAATGGCGGCTTGATCGCGAAACACGCCGAACGCATGGGCCTCGGCCGCGTAGAGGCTAGAGCGGAGGTCATCAACTCCGCTGCGGCCGTCAATGACGCGCTGCTCTCCGGCTCTG
>JAFAVH010000010.1 GCA_019242655.1 Methylobacteriaceae bacterium | reverse complement strand
TTTCGGCGAGCGCGAATGCATGACCGGCCATCCCATGACGCCGGCCATGAGAAATTTCGAACCGTGAGACGAGCCGTGAGACATGCGCTTCCTCGGTTCCGATTCAGCTGTCGCGGGCGATGATGTGGATGAAAGTTCCTGAAGCATGACCCAGGCGGCTCCCAGCCGGTTGCCAGTCTCCGCTATAAGCATCGGTCATTTCGACGAACGGAGCGTTACCGGAAGCCTCCAATCCGGTGGCATAATGGATTTGTGGCCGCGACGAGTGGCGCCGGCAGGCGCGCCCGGGTGATCGTGCGGAGGCGCGCGCACTTAAACCGCGACCACTTTTCCCGGGTTCATGATGTTTTTGGGATCGAGCGAGCGCTTGATCGTGCGCATCAGTTCCAGCGCTGCGGGCGAATGCTCCTCCAGCATATATTTCATCTTGGCCTGACCGATTCCGTGCTCGCCGGTGCAAGTGCCGCCCATCTCGAGACCACGCCGGACGAGGCGCTCGAGAAAGTTTTTGACGCGCTCGACCTCGTCCGGATCGTCCACGTCGACAAGCGGGCCGCAGTGAAAATTGCCGTCGCCGACATGGCCGACGATCGGTGCGAGAATGCGGTTTTCCTCTGCATCGCGCGCCGTTTCCGTCACGCAATCGGCAAGCCGCGAGATCGGCACGCACACGTCCGTCGCGAGCGGGCGAACGCCGGGCCGCAATGTCTGGTGCGCCCAATACACATCGTGACGCGCTTGCCATAGCCGGGTGCGTTCTTCCGGCTTCGTCGTCCACTGGAACGGCCCGCCGCCATGCGCCTCGGCGATTTCGCCGAAGCGCTGAGTCTGCTCGGCGACGCTTGCCTCCGTGCCGTGGAATTCGAGGAACAGCATGGGCGCTTCGACAAGCCCGAGCTTCGCGTGGTTGTTGAACGCGCGCACGGTGAGCGCATCGGCAAGCTCTATGCGCGCGATCGGCAACCCCGTCTGGATCGTCTCGATGACCGTGTCGCAAGCGGCCTTGACGCTCGGGAACTGGCATGTCGCGGCCGAGATCGCTTCGGGAATGCCGTAAAGTTTCAGGGTGATCTCGGTGATGATGCCGAGCGTGCCTTCCGAGCCGATGAAGAGACGCGTCAGATCGTAACCGGCCGACGATTTCTTGGCGCGTGTCGCGGTCTTCAGAATCTCGCCGTCGGGCGTGACCACGGTGAGCCCCAGCACATTGTCTTTCATCGTGCCGTAGCGGACCGCATTCGTGCCGGACGCGCGCGTCGCCGCCATGCCGCCGATCGAGGCATCGGCGCCGGGATCGATCGGGAAGAACAGCCCCGTGTCGCGCAGATATTCGTTGACTTCCTTGCGGGTCACGCCGGCTTCAACGATGCAATCGAGATCCTCGGGATGAACGGCAAGCACGCTTTTCATCATTGAGAGATCGATGCAGACGCCGCCGAGCGGCGCGTTGACATGGCCCTCGAGCGAGGTGCCGGTGCCGAAAGCGATGACGGGCACGAGATGCTCGGCGCAGATTTTGACGATGTCGGCGACGTCTTGCGTGCTCTGCGCGTAGACGACCGCGTCCGGCGGCTCGTTCGGCGTCCAGGTGAGCGTGTGGCCGTGCTGCTCGCGCACCGCCTGCGAGGTCACGAGCCGGTTGCCGAAGCGCGCGGCAAGCGCGCGGGTGACGGCTTCGATCGAAGCCGGGTCGGCGTGGCTCGTAAGCCGCGCGGCGCGCGGCGGCGCGGTCATTTCGTTCATTGCCAAGCTCTTTCCGTCAATCCGTTGGCCATTGCACGCGGCAAGCCGTATTCAGCCGTATGAAAGGCTTTTACCGAGCCGCGATGGCGCCATCAACACTGCACAGCGGCTGCGAGAGGCGTGCGCGCTGTGCCTATTCCTTGACCGCGCCGGTCAGCGCCGAGACGTAATACTCGACGAAGAACGAGTAGAGGATGACGAGCGGCAGCGATCCGACAAGCGCGCCGGCCATCAATGCGCCCCAGCGGTAGATGTCGCCGTCGACGAACTCGTTGACGATGGCGACCGGCGCCGTCTTGTTCTGCACCGACGTGATGAAGGTCAGCGCGTAGATGAACTCGTTCCAGCACAAAGTCAGCGAGAAGATGCCGGCCGAGATCAGTCCCGGCAAGGCGAGCGGCAGGATGATCTTGGTCAAGATCTGCCAGCGGCTCGCCCCGTCGATCAGCGCGCATTCCTCGAGCTCGAACGGGATCGTCTTGAAATAGCCCATGAGGAGCCAGGTCGAGAACGGGATGAGGATCGTCGGATAGACGAGGACGAGCGCCATCGGTGAATCGAAGAGCCCGTAGCTTTGCACCACGGTCGCGAGCGGGATGAACAGGATCGACGGCGGCACGAGATAGGCGAGGAAGATCGCGCCGCCGACCCATTGCGCGCCGCGATAGCGCAGGCGCACGATCGCGTAAGCGGCAAGCACGCTGGCGAGAAGCGAGACTGCGGTTGCCAGCACCGACACGTACGTCGTGTTCCAAAGCCAGTGCGGATATTGCGTCTCGAAGAGCAGCTTGTGGATGTGCTTGAACGTCGGCCCGACGACGAAGAACGGATTGAAATGCTCCATGTCGATGAGCTGCTCGTCCGGCTTGATCGCGGTGAGCACCATCCAATAGAACGGGAAGAGCAGGACGATGAGGATGAGCGACAGCGGAATCCACGTCGCCACGATGCGATGCGGCAGCGTGTCGAGATAGCTCATCCCCTCGGTCGAATCGTGGAGGATGCCGCCTGCGGTCGGCTGAACGATCGCGTCCGTCATCGCGAAGCTCCGCCGGAATTGTGCATCCGCTTCACTCGCTGCCCTGCTGCCATTTGCGCCGCTGCAAGCCGAACCACGACACCATGATCGCGGCGAGCAGGAACGGCACCATCGCGGTCGAGATCGCCGCGCCCTCGCCGAGATTGCCGCCGATGATCGCGCGCGTATACGACAACGTCGCCATGAGGTGCGTCGCGTTGACCGGGCCGCCTCGTGTCATCGCCCAGATGAGCTGGAAGTCGGTGAAGGTGAACAGCACCGAGAACGTCATGACGACGGCGATAATCGGCGTCAGCAAGGGATAGGTGATGAAGCGGAAATTCTGCCAGCGCGAGGCACCGTCGATCGTCGCCGCCTCATAGAGCGAGGGCGAGACCGTCTGCAGTCCGGCGAGCAGCGTGATCGCGATGAACGGCACGCCGCGCCAGATATTGGCGAAAATCACGCAGAGCCGCGCATTCCACGGATCGCCCAAAAAATTAATGTTGCGGTCGATGAGATGCAGATGCCGCAGCGACCAGGAGATGATCGAGAACTGGCTGTCGAATATCCACCAGAACGCGATCGCGGAAAGCACGGTCGGCACGACAAAGGGGATGAGCACGATCGAGCGCAGGAGTGCCTTGAAGGGCAGGTTCTTGTTGAGGAGGAGCGCGAGATAAAGCCCGATGATGAACTTCACCGTCGAGGCAAACAGGGTGTAGCCGACAGTGAAAAAGGTGGCCATCCAAAAGACGGTGTCGTCGGACAGCCAGTCGTAATTGTCGAGGCCGACAAACTCGCCGGGCCGGCCGATCTTCGCGTCAGTAAATGACAGCCACACCCCGAGCCCGAGCGGGTAGGCGAGGAACAGGATGAGGATCGCCGCGGCGGGCAGCATGAACCAGAAGCCCTGCCAATCGCGGTGGCTGACAAGACGCTGCCAGCCTGTCCGGCGGGAAGCGGCGATCTGCCGGCCTGGAACTAACGCCGCCTCGCTCATCGCACCTGCGATCCCATCAGTGGATGCGGCGCGGAGTGTCGCCCGCGCCGCGTCTTAGCCTACCGGTAGATCCGCTGCGCCTGCCGCTCGGCCGTGCGCATCGTGGTCTTCAGGTCTTCCTGGCCGGTGCAATAGCGCGCCACCATGTCGACGACCACGAATTCGGCGATCGCCGCGGCAACCTTCGGGCTTAATGGCCCGATGCCGCTCGCCGGCAAGGTGCGCGCCGAGGCATCGCGGAACGGTGTCGTTTTCGGGTCGGCGGTCCAGACCGGATTGCTCGCATACGCGTTGAGCGTCTGCGAGAGGTAGCCCTGCGCTGCTTCGAGCCAGGGATTGTAATTCTCCGCTTCCATCATGAACGCCATGAAGGCTTTGCAGGCGTTCGGGAACTTCGAGTAGTTGAAGGCGAGGATCGGGAAGGCGAGCTGCAGGTCGCTTGGTTTGTCGACCGGGCCGACCGGATAATTCGCGTGGTTCATGTCGTCGGCGATCGCCTGCTGCTTGGCGTCGCCATTTTTGCCAGCGGTCTTTGCGGCAACATAGATCGAGATGCCGTTATTGGTCATATAAAGCTCGCCGGCG
>JAFAVH010000388.1 GCA_019242655.1 Methylobacteriaceae bacterium | reverse complement strand
TACAACGAGCGCGTGGTGGCGCAGCATTGCGCGGTGTCGTTTTTGCGGCCCGCTGAGCTCAATGATCTTCTGACCGCGCGCGGCCGCGAAGTGCATCGCAGCAAACGCTCCGGCATCTATGACGTTGAGGTGACGCGCGAAGACGGCACTGTTATCGCCGCCTTCCGCGGCCATTCCCGCGTGATCGACGGCGTGTGGCTGGAGCGGGGACCTCCCGGTCCGCAGAGTAATGCGCAGCAGGAGCTGCGCGGTCCAAAGCAAGGCAAATCCTGATGCGTTCTAAGGCCGAGCCCGATCGCAAACTGATCGAGCCGATCGAGCTTGCCTCGCGCGACGAGATCGCGGCGCTGCAAACCAAACGCCTCGCGGCGACATTGCATCACGTCTATGCGAACGTGCCTGCCTACCGGCGGAAGTTCGTGGATGCCGGCGTGCATCCCGACGATTTCCGTCGCCTCGACGATCTCGCGAATTTTCCGTTCACGACCAAAGCCGACTTACGTGAAAACTATCCCTTCCAACTCTTCGCCGTGCCGCGCGAGAAGGTCGTGCGCGTTCACGCCTCTTCCGGCACGACCGGAAAGCCGACCGTTGTCGGCTATACAAAAAATGACATCGACACTTGGGCAAACCTCATGGCGCGCTCGATCGTCGCCTCCGGCGGACGGCCCGGCATGGTCATGCACAACGCCTATGGATACGGCCTCTTCACCGGCGGGCTCGGCGCGCATTACGGCGGCGAGCGCCTCGGCTGCACGGTCGTCCCCATTTCCGGCGGCATGACGGAACGCCAGGTGCAGCTCATCGAGGATTTCGGCGCCGAGATCATCATGGTGACGCCGTCCTACATGCTGGCGATCCTCGACGAATATAGACGCATCAATCTGGATCCGAAGAAGTCGCCGCTGAAGATCGGCATTTTCGGCGCCGAGCCGTGGACGAATGCGATGCGCGCCGAGATCGAAGATGCTTTCGACATGGACGCCGTCGACATCTACGGCCTCTCCGAAGTGATGGGGCCCGGCGTCGCCAATGAATGCGTCGAGACGAAAGACGGACTGCACATTTGGGAAGACCATTTCTATCCTGAGATCGTCGACCCCGAAACGGGCGCGGTCCTGCCGGACGGCGAGAAAGGCGAACTCGTTTTCACCTCGCTGACCAAGGAGGCGATGCCGGTGATCCGCTATCGCACGCGCGATCTGACGCGGCTTCTGCCAGGCACCGCACGCTCCATGCGGCGCATGGAGAAGATCACCGGCCGCTCCGACGACATGATGATCGTGCGCGGCGTCAACGTATTTCCCTCGCAGATCGAAGAATTGTTGCTGCGCACGGAGGCGCTGTCGGCGCACTACCTCATCGTGTTGACGCGCGAGGCGCGGCTCGACGTCATGACGATCTATGTCGAGGTGCGGCCGGACTCGGACAAGCCGCACCTGCGCGAGGGCGCGGGCGAGCATCTTGCGCAACTGGTGAAAGAGCGCATCGGCGTCACCGCCAATGTTGCGGTCGTCGATGCAAACTCGCTCGAGCGCTCGCTCGGCAAAGCGAAGCGCGTCGTCGATAAGCGCGCGTTAGGCTGAGAGTCGTTTCGCGTAGCGTAGCGCAGACGCGCCATCCTCATAATAATCCGCAATAGCGCCGAATTTTTTATAGCCGCGCGTTTCATAAAGCGCGATCGCGCGCACATTGTCGGCGCGGACCTCGAGAACAAGGCTTTCGGCGCCGCGTGTCGTCGCTTCCTCCTCGCAAGCGGCAAGCAGCAGCCGGCCAAGCCCGCGGCCAGAGCCGAGCCTGTATTCCGGATCACTTGCGATCGAATAAAGCCGTGCCTTCTTCGAATCCTTGCGAAAGGCAACGAGCGCATAACCGATGATCTGCGCAGATTTGCCGCTATCGGCTTCGCCAATGAGCAGACTCACATTCGGCTTGGTCAGATAGGCGCGCAAGGAACGGCGTGAGAGCCGGTCGCCCTCGAACGCCGCGTTTTCGATCGCGACGAGGCGATCGAGATCGGCCGGCCGGCCTTTGCGGATGATGATCGCAGGCGGCTCGTCCTGCCTCACTCCGCCTTCCACGGAAACGTCCATGTCTCCGTCAAAGCTCGATCCGCCGAGCGCAGGAACGCGCGCAAGTCGGCGGTCTGCCCGGCGTCGACTTGCACGTCGATCGTCGCGCGAATGCCCTGCGTCACCACGTTGGCGACGATAGACGAGCGTATGATGCGCCCCTGGCTTGTCGAGGGTACCACTTCGACGAGACCCGGATCGTGCAGGAAATAATTGAGGTCGCCGCCGGCGAAGTCGATGATGAAGCGCCGCGCATTGGCTTCGCGCGGTTCGGACGAGCCGAGCGCCCGCGGCGTCGTCTGAAACGTGTTGATCGCCCGCGCATTCGGCGACAATCGCGCAAGATTAAGACTGGCGATGATGCGATAGCCGAAATTGACCTGCTTGCCCGGCTCGAGCGAATCCTTCGGCACCCAATACGCAACGATGTTGTCGTTCGTCTCGTCCGGCGTCGGCAGTTCGACGAGTTCGACGCGGCCCTCGCCCCAATCGTCGCGCGGCTCGACCCAATAGCTCGGACGCGTTTCGTAGGCGAGCTCGAGATCCTGGTAATGATCGAAATTGCGATCGCGCTGAATGAGACCGAAGCCCTTGATATTGCGATCGAGGAAAGCGGAATTCTCCATCTGCGACGGGTTGCGTAGCGGCCGCCACAGCCACTCGCCGGTGCCCGAATTGACAAGCAATCCTTCCGAATCGTGCAATTGCGGGCGGAAATCGTCGTGAAAGCGATGATCGTTCTTGCCGATGAAGAACATCGAGGTCAGCGGCGCAAAACCGATCTTCACGCCGTTGCGCCGCGCAAACAGCGCAACCTGCACATCGACTACCGATTCCCTGCCGGGATAAAGATCGAAGCGGTAAGCGCCGGTCGCAGTCTCGCTATCGAGCAATGCATAGATCGTCGCCCGTTCGGCATTGGCGCCCGGTGCTTCGACCCAGAATTCGCGAAAGAACGGAAATTCCTCGTTTGGCGTGCCGGCATTGACGGCAAGTCCGCGCGCCGACATTCCGTAGCGCTGTCCGCGGCCGAGAAAGCGGAAATAGCTTGCGCCAAGAAAGGCGATCGCCTCGTCGAAAACGCGCGGATCGTTCAACGGGTAGTGCAGACGCAAACCGGCAAAGCCGAGATTGACCGGCAGCGGCTTCTCCAATTTTGTGCGGCCGAAATCGAACAGGTTTGTCGCGAACGGGATCGGCGTCGCGATGCCGTCGCGGATCGTGTTGACGGTGACCGGCCGCTTGAACAGATGGCCGAGCATGAAAACCTGCAGGCGGAAGGGGCCGCCGCTGCTTGCGAGCAGCGCCTTGTCCGCCCGGAAGCGGATGTCGCGCCACGCGTCGAAGTCGAGCTTTTCAAGCTCCTCCGGGAGTCGCGGCGGCGTCGCGTCGAACGGTGTGCCGGCGAGGTCGCGGGCGCGGCGCACGACGTCTTCGTAGCCAAATCGCGGCGCCGGCGCCGGCTGGGCCTGCGCGAGCACCGTCTCGGGAAGGAGAGCGTTCGTCGAAGCCGCGGCAAATGTGGAAAGGAGCGTGCGTCGGTTGAGGTCTGACATGATCCCTGACAGCTGGCCCCGCGCGGGGTGAGGTAGCGGGGTTTGGACGGGCGGGCAAGGTCCGCGCCGGAGGCGGATCCTTCGATCCTTAACTTGCGCTGTTAGGCCGCTTCCACGGGCGCACGTCGCTCAGGCTCCACTCGCCGAGCTTGTCGCGGCAGGCCGTTCCCTGCAGGCTTTCCGTCGCTTCTTTGGCGCCGATATTGGAGATGAACGCCCGGCAGATGCCGTCTTCCGAGGGGTAGGCATGCGCCACCGCGACAAAGGAGCCTTTTGCCCCGGTCTCGGGATTATCCCAGTTTACCGTCTCGCCATTGCCTTGCGGATCGAGCGCGGTCGAGAGCGCCGCTTTCGCGCGCCGCCAATCTTCGTTATCGAGAGCGCGCGAGAGCGGATTGGGCTTAGCGATGCTCCCCGTCACGTCATTGCTGTTCTTGCCGAAGGGCGACAGAGGCATGGAAACCGAACAGCCGCCGAGTGCAAACGCGGTCAGGCAGCCGGCCATAGCGCCGCCGGCGCGTAACGCCCGCGCGATCGTCTCTCTGCCGGCGTACCGCTGGACGCGCGAACGCACGTTTTCACCTGCTCGAAACAAAGCACATTTGGAGTGATTTTGCGGTGAACGTGTTAACGCCAGATGACTTCACGACCGCTGCGGAGCCGTTCGCGCTGTTCAACGAATGGTTCGCCGAGGCGAAGCAGCGCGAGATCAACGATCCGAACGCGATGGCGCTTGCGACGGTCGATGCCGACGGACTGCCGAACGTCCGCATGGTTTTGTTGAAAGGCGTCGATTCCGCCGGTTTCGTTTTCTACACGAATGAGGAGAGCGCCAAGGGCCGCGAGCTTGCCGCCTCCGGCAAAGCGGCGCTCCTCTTCCATTGGAAGTCGCTGCGCCGCCAGGTGCGCATACGCGGCAGCGTGGCGGAGGTGAGCAACGCCGAGGCAGACGCCTATTTCGCCTCGCGGCCGCGCGACAGCCGGATCGGCGCCTGGGCAAGCCAGCAATCGCGGCCGCTCGAGAGCCGCTTCGCGCTCGAGAAGGCAGTCGCCTTGTATGCTGCGAAGTACGCGATCGGCGACATCCCGCGGCCGCCTTATTGGAAGGGATTCCGCGTCACGCCGCAGGCGTTCGAGTTCTGGGCTGACCGCCCCTTCCGCCTGCACGACCGCGCCCTGTTCACGCGCGAGGCGGAGGGCTGGCGCAAGGAGAGGCTTTATCCCTGAGCCCGTTTGCCCGCCCGGCGGAGCGGCGATTTATGGGCCATGGCCCGTGCCAACGGTTTTTTGAGGAAGCTCTTGCATCCTCTATAACCCGCTGCGTTCGAGCGGCGGGGCGGCTGCGACGAGAGCGGACAGATGGCAGGGAAGTATTTCGGGACCGACGGGATCAGGGGGCGCGCCAACGGCGTGATCACCCCGGAGCTCGCGTTGAAAGTCGGCCAGGCGGCTGGCCTTGCCTTCCAGCGCGGCGAGCACCGCCACCGCGTCGTCATCGGCAAGGACACACGGCTTTCCGGCTACATGATCGAATATGCGCTTGTCGGCGGCTTCACCTCCGTCGGCATGGATGTGCTTCTGCTCGGACCGGTACCGACGCCCGCCGTCGCGATGCTGACGCGCTCGATGCGCGCCGATCTCGGCGTCATGATTTCCGCCTCGCACAACGCCTACGAGGATAACGGCATCAAGCTGTTCGGCCCGGACGGCTACAAGCTGTCGGATGAGATCGAGCACGCGATCGAGGCGTTGATCGACAAGGACGTTTCGCGGAAATTGTCGAAGTCGCGCGATCTCGGCCGCGCACGACGCGTCGACGACGTGCGCGCCCGCTACATCGAATTCGCCAAGCGGACGCTGCCGCGCAACATGTCGTTCGAAGGCCTGCGGATTGTCGTCGATTGCGCCAACGGCGCGGCCTACAAGGTCGCGCCGGAAGCTTTGTGGGAGCTTGGCGCCGAAGTCTTTGCCATCGGCGTCGAGCCCGACGGCTTCAACATCAACCGCGACGTCGGTTCGACCGCGCCCGATGCGCTCGTCAAGAAAGTGCGCGAGATGCGCGCTGACATCGGCATCGCGCTCGATGGCGATGCCGACCGCGTGTTGATCGTCGACGATCGCGGCCGCATCGTTGACGGCGACCAGCTGATGGCGGTCATTGCGCAAAGCTGGAAGAACGACGCGCGATTGTCGAAACCGGGTGTCGTCGCGACGATCATGTCGAATCTCGGCCTCGAGCGCTTCCTCGAGTCGATCGGCCTGTCGCTCGCGCGCACCGCGGTCGGCGATCGTTATGTGCTCGAACATATGCGCGAGCACGGCTTCAATCTCGGCGGCGAGCAGTCGGGCCACATCATCTTCTCGGACTTCACCACGACCGGCGACGGGCTGCTGGCAGCGATGCAGGTGCTGAGCGTTGTCAAACGCATGGGCCGTCCGGTCAGCGAAGTCTGCCACATGTTCGAACCGCTGCCGCAGATTCTGAAGAACGTACGCGTTACGCACAGCGCCAAGGCGCTGACCTCGAGCGAAGGCGTCGTGCATGTGATCGAGAACGCCAAGCGACGGCTCGGTCAACGGGGACGGCTGATCATCCGGCCGTCGGGGACCGAACCTGTGATCCGCGTCATGGGCGAGGGCGACGATCGCGATCTCGTCGAGCAATTGGTCGACGATATCTGCGCCGCGCTCAGCGCCAAGGCGGCGGCCTGATCTCAGGGCGCCGCGCTCGAAATGCAGATTGAGCATCTAACGACAAAGGCGAACGGCGCGGCGTTCCACGTGGCGCGCGCCGGCAAGGGGCCGCCGCTTCTCTTGCTGCACGGCTGGCCGGAATTCTGGCTGACATGGGAGCCGGTCATGCAGCGGCTCGCCGATCGCTATACGCTGATCGCGCCCGACCTCCGCGGCTTCGGCGACAGCGACAAGCCGCCGCCCGGTCCGTACGGCCCGGACGGTCACGCAGCCGACATGCTCGCACTTCTCGACGCGCTTGGCGTCGACAAAGCCGGGGCGGTCGGACATGACGTCGGCGGTCCCGTCCTCATGGCGATGGCGCGCAAGGCGCCGGAAAAGCTTCCCGGCCTGTTCTTCTTCGATTTCGTTTATCCCGGCATCGGTCCGCGCTTCGGCACGCCCGACCGGCTGAACCTGATCTGGTACCAGTCCTTCCATCAGATGGACATGGCGCCCGCGCTCGTCGGCGCCACGCGCGAGACTTGCCGGGCGTATATCACGCATTTCCTGAAGAGTTGGGCGTATCGCAAAGATGCGTTCGACGATGTGCTCGAAGAATTCGTCGACAATTTCCTGAAGCCGGGCAATCTCGCCGGCGGATTTGCGCATTATCGCGCTTCGCATGCGCCGCGCGTCGCGATGATGGAGGGCAAGGCCCCATCCCTGCCGCCGATTTCCGTAAAGACGTGCGTGCGCTGGGCCGAGCACGACCCGCTCTTCCCATATGAATGGACGGACCGTCTCGGCGAGACCTTCTCAGATCTCGATGCCGCGATGTTTTCAGGTGTGGGGCATTTTCCGCATCGCGAGGATCCCGATCGCGCGGCAAAAGAGATTGCCGATTTTTTCCAGCGCATCGGCTGGAAGTGACGACGCGGCGAACGAATGCACGCCGCGCCGCTCTGCATAAACGTCAGTAGCGGTCGATCACCCTGACCACCCGGCGCCCGATCGGGTCGACAAGCACGACCTGATTGCTCGGCGAGGTAAAGTACGAATAGCGGCGCCATGCCGGAACCGGCGCGTCAACATAAGGCTCGATGTCCACGTCGGCCGGCACCACCGCGCCGGGACGGACAAAGGCGACCGGCGCGCGCGGAATCGGCGCAGGCGGCACCGGCCCGGGTGCGACGACAACCGGCGCCGCAGCGATCGGACGGCGGATGATATATTCGCGCACGACGACTTCCTCGTCCGGGGCGACGCTCAGAGCAGAGCGGCCTTCGTAGATTGGCGCCGGCAAGTAGGATTGTGCGAAAGCGCTCGACACAAAGCTGAGCGAACCTGCCGCAACGAGCAGGACAAGCATGGGCGTACGCATCTTGGTTCTCCCAAAAATCGCCCAGCCCGGACGCCAAACGCGGCCTTAACAGCGGAGTTTCAGATATTGCCAAGATAATTTGCGCTAATCTGTTGAACCGGCGCGAAGTTAACGGCTAGAGGCAATGCGCGATGAAGGCGCGAGCCGACAAGCAGAAGCGCGCCCTCGAGGGCGCGCTTCAACCGGCGCCGACGCGCCAAATCTGCTTCCGTTAAGGGGAACTCAAGCGACGAGCCGCCGAGCCGGTCGCTTTACAAGCTGGGTACGTTACGCGGGCCTCGTACGCGGCAGACTAATGCAGTGTTTGGTCCTGCTGCAGGCGAGCCATCTCGTCTTTGAGCTGCAGCTTTTTCCGTTTCAGTTCAGCGAGTTTCAAAGTGTCAGATGCCGGATGGAGCTTTTCCTCTTCAACTTGCCGGTCGATTGCTTTGTGACGGCGTTCGAGCTCGGCGAGGTGGCTCTGCAAGGTCATGCGGCAGCTCCTTTGCTTCGTTGCACAGACGCAAGTGTGCCATAGACAATGCAGCGCACAAGAGGAATGATGCCGCCCCGTAATCAAATCTTTGTAGCATTCGTTAACTCCTTGAAGGCGGCTGTGATCAGCCGGTTAACGGAGCCGTGGCTGGACGGTCCCCACCTTGCTTCCGGCGTTCCGATGTCTTGCCGTTAAGGCAGGTCGGCGCGATACTGGCGTGAGCCCAGCCGGCACGGCGGAGCCGGGCCTCGGGGCAAGATGGGCGGCGTATGCGGGACAAGCTCACCGAAGACGAGCGCATGGCGTTCGAGGCGGAACTCGAGCGCGTGCGCCAGGAGCATCGCGATCTCGACGCCGCCATCGAAGCGCTGAACTTGGTCGGGCAGAACGACCAGCTGCAGATTCAGCGGCTGAAGAAGCGCAAGCTCTTCCTGCGCGACCGGGTCGCCTATCTCGAAGATCAGCTGACGCCCGACATTATCGCTTGACGCAGCCGCCGGCTGCGTCCTACCGCGAGCTTTGCCTCAACCAAGGACATGTCGCGTGGGCATAGGGGCCAAACCGGTCGCCATCATCATGGGGAGCCAGTCG
>JAFAVH010000344.1 GCA_019242655.1 Methylobacteriaceae bacterium | reverse complement strand
CGAGCTCCATCACGCCGTCGGCGCGCAAAATCTGGAAATCGCCGCCGCCAGGTACAATGCGGCCGTTGAGACGCGGTCCTTCGACAGTGCCGCCGAGGATCGGAACGACGCGACGCAGCCCAAGACCGGTCTCGCCCACCGCGATCGGCTCGCCGACGTCGACGCGGATATCGGCGACAAAGCTCAGGCCCGGAGCGTCCATCGCCTGGTTCTGAAAGGCTGACGCGTCGTCCATCGGCTCCCGCGCAGAATGAGTTGGTCCAATCGGGACTATCGCCGCAGGCGAGCGCGGACAAGGCTCGCCTTGTCGTGCCGTGGGCAAAGTTGCGGACGTTGCGATGCAGCGTCTACAAGGCCGGCATGGCAAGCCTCTCCGCAACGCTCACGCGCCTCTACCTCGATCCCGCCGACTACGTCGACAGCGATCATCCCGACGTGGAGCGCTACGCGAGAGGGATATCGGTCGGGACGGACGACCCGCGTCGGATTGCCAGCGCGTTCTACCGCGCCGTTCGCGACGACATCCGCTACGATCCGTATGTCGATTATTGCAATCCCGAGACCTTTCGCGCCTCGAGCGTGCTTGCGGCGCGGCGCGGCTATTGCGTCGGCAAGGCGTCGTTGTACGCGGCCATCTGCCGGATCGCCGGCATTCCGGCGCGGCTCGGTTTCGCCGACGTGAAGAACCATCTCGCGACGCCGAAGCTGATCGATGCGATGGGGACGGACCTTTTCGCCTGGCACGGCTATTCCGAGGTCTATATCGACGGCGAATGGCTGAAAGCGACGCCGACCTTCAACGCGTCGCTTTGCGAGAAGCTCGGCGTCAAGCCGCTCGATTTCGATGGCCGCTCGGATGCGCTGCTGCATCCCTTCGACGCCAAGGGCCAAGCCTTCATGTCCTATGTCGAGACGCACGGCACTTTCCACGACGTGCCGGTCAAGTTCCTCGTGCGCGAGATGGCGCGGCTCTATCCCGGCATGACGCGCGACAAGGTGGGTGGGCGCGACATGGAGCGCGAGGCGAGCGCGGCGTAGCGCCGTCGAAGCGAGACGTGCGAAAGCGCACCTGAAGATTTCCTAATCGGCGGCAGGATAGAACCTGACGGTCTCCAGCCGTCATCCCTCCCAAGCCTTTGCCCCGCCTACCGGCGGGGCCTTTTTTGCGGGAGATACAATCAAACAGAGAAAAAATTTCAAATTTGCGCGTATCGGCTGTATATCGCCTTACATGGATAGGCTCAGCATTTACAGCTCGCCCGCCGAGAGCGACGGACTGCTCAGCGGTCAATATTGGGGCGAGCTGCGCCTCTTCCTCGAGGTCGCCAAGGCCAAGTCCTTCAACAACGCCGCCAAGCGGCTCAATCTCAGCCATCCGACGGTCGCGCGTAAGGTCCGCCGCTTGCAGGACCTCATGGGCGTGCAGCTCCTCATCTCGACGGAGCGCGGCATCAAGCTCACCCCGCGCGGCGAAGAACTCGCGCGTGCGCTCACCACCTTCGATCAGTCGCTTTACGCGATCACCAGCGGCTTGCAGGAGGATCGGCGCCGCGCCGAGGCGACGGTGCGCGTCAGCATCACCGATGGGCTGAATGCGTTTTTTGCCGTGCCGACGATCGATGCGTTCACGCAAAAGCACCCGAACATCCACCTGCATATGAAGAGCACGATCAATCTGAACGACGTGCGGGAAAATCAAACCGACATGATGCTCGCCTTTGCGCCGGATTCCCGTGCCGATCTCGTCGTCAAGCGGCTCGGAAACCTGCATTTCCATCCAACCGTCTCGCGCGGTTACGTTGCCAAGCACGGGCTGCCGACGAGAGGCAATGTCGGCCAACACAAGTTTCTTCAATCACATTTCTACGAATCCAATCTGGAGATTTGGGCTGACTGGCTGGATTTGGTCGCCAAAGGACGAATCTCGCATTATTGCGACGACGCGTTCGTCTACGGCATCATGGTGAAACTTGATCTCGGCGTCGGATTGCTTGGAACATACACGGCCGCCGAGCCCGAAGCCGTCCCGCTCGACCTCGATGTGCGCGTTTCCTTGCCGCTTTACGCGATCGCATTGGCCGAGCGGCTCGAATCGAGGCCGGTGAAACTCGTATTCGACTGGCTGTGCGAGATTTTCAGCGAGACGAACCGCTGGTTTCGGCACGACTTTCGGTTGGAGGATATCCCGCCGACGAGGGAAGCGCTCAGCCGGCTTTCACCGTGATGCTTCGCCGCGATGCGCCGACCTGTGCAACGCGCTGATCTCCTCGAACAGATTCAGATATTCATTGGCAACGTCTTCAAGCGCCTCACCGAGCTCGAGCGGCGGCGGCGCGCTCGCGCTGCCGATGGCCATTTCGACTTTCTTGCATGCGGCGAGCGCTTGCGTGGTGATCTCCTCCCGTAGAACAAGCCAATCGGGAGTGATTGTGCTCATAATCGTCATGGCTAACCCCCTCTCGATGAGATTTCGAACGGCGCTGGTTCGTCCCAGTGTCCTTCTATTCGAAACAGAACGCTGGCATCGGCCTCGGTCGTAATCGCGTCGGGCGACGGTTCCAGGTCTTTATGAATCTCGTAATAGGGCTCATGCCCCTCGAAGAGGGCAGGCTCCTTTCCCTCCGCATCCCTGAAGCCGAGTATCTGCTTCCACAGGCGCGCATATATCGGTCCCGCATGCGTGATCACGCGGGTATAGCCTTTGCGCCTGATGTGCTCGAAGCCGAACTCCGCGAATGCTTTCAGCGTGCGGATGTCGCGAAATTCTTTTCGGAACGATGTCCGTTCGATCTTGGCGAAATCCTTCAACCAGCGGATGCGGCCGGTGCCGACGGGCTCGTCGCCGTCACAGGCTAGGACGTGCGTGCTTTGATAATCGTTTCCGTCGAAAAGCCACTTCGCTTGCGCGCCATGCTCGTCGAGAAAACATATGCTGCGGATTGCGCATGCATGTACCCACTGTTCGGGAGTCGTGACGATCGCAAATCTAAGCGAATTATGACGGCGTCCTTACGCTCATTTGATACCGTCATAACCATACTCCGCAACAGCACCGCTCTTTTCGTCAATTAAGACCGAAAGTTGCGTTAGTGGAATGCGTGAAAATTTCCACCGTTGTTCAAAACTGTTCAAGGGAGCTGTTCATGTGCAATCGGGCTTTGACAATGCACGAACTCTGCCTCGAAGCAGTGCGTGAGCGCGGCACCGACATCAAAGCCATCGAGTCGTACATACGTGAACGGATACGGTGCCTTTCAGACGCAGAGAAATTGCAGTTGGAAGAGGAGATCGCCCGCGTCCTTGCCTTTCAGCCGCCAACGCCCGGAGCCGGTTCGATGCATTAGATTGGTATTGACTCTTTCTGAATATAATCCTATATCTCCCGCCGTCCCCATCCTGAAGAGGGCGATCATGAGCGTGCTTGAACGCGGCGGGGACCGGCGCCTGCGGGCGAGGTGACGCAACCTTGCTCCCGGGAGGTCTCGCAAACGCCGGTCTGCTTTCGCAAGAACGCTTCGGCCAGTGACCCGTCCGTCCGGCACTACGACCGGTCCGGGGTGTTTGCCCCTGGGGACGAGGAGGTGAAAAGCC